>JANOHH010000178.1:0-1918 GCA_031406395.1 Verrucomicrobiota bacterium
GCTGATTGGATTTTGCAACACGTCCCAGCCGGGGCGGATGTGGCCCTCACCGATGTGACGGCGGAACTGGGCGTGGTTTCGATCATGGGCCCGGCGGCGCGGACGATCCTCTCCCGGGTCACGGGGACCGACATGAGCAACGCGGCGTTTCCCTTTGGGCACAGCGCGGAAATCCAGGTGGCGGGACAACCGGTGCGGGCTTTGCGCGTGACGTATGTCGGCGAACTGGGTTGGGAATTGCATGGCGCGGCGGCGGTCCTGCCGGCGGTGTGGGACGCCTTGCTCACCGCCGGAGCGCCGGAGGGAATCCGACCAGCCGGGACTTATGCCATCAACACGATGCGCATCGAAAAGGCCTATCGCGCTTTCGGCACTGAGTTGTCCGTGGACGAAAACCCGTTTCAGGCGGGACTCGGCTTCGCCATCGCGTGGACCAAGGAATTTCTGGGGAAGGAGAAATTGCTCTCATTGAAAGACCAACCGCTGACCAAGCGACTGGTTTCGCTCACGCTCGACGTTACGGATCCCGCGGTCACCCTGTGGGGCAATGAGCCGATCTTTCGGGATAGCAAATTGGTGGGTTACACCGGCAGCGGCTGCTTCTCGCCAACGCTCGGCAAACCGCTGGCTCTCGGTTACATCAAGCGTCCCGGCGGCGGACCCGTGGATAAGGATTACCTCACGAGCGGCGCCTACACGATCTTGCAAGATGGAATACACTGGCCAGCTAGCGTGAGCCTGCAACCGCCCGTGGATCCCAAGCGGGAACGCATTTTGGCCTGAAAGAGATGACGGTAGAACACAGCAGCACTCGCCGCGTTGCCTTTATTACCTCATTATTCACTATTGTGTAATGAATCCCGTTCTGCGGCTCGGCAGTGCGGAAACTCAAGGATATAGAGAGTGACCGTCTCATCATCAGCGAACGCAGAGAACCTGAACTGTTGAATAGTTTTCTGCAGGCATTGTTTAAGTTCAGGAGTTGCTCCATTAAAGAAAACGACCTCCCGCACCTGACCTGATTTCGCCACGAGCAGTTTGAAAAATGGATGCCGGTTCACCGGATTCGCGGACGGCAACCCGTACATCTGGTAACAGCGCTCGAACTCAGGCCTAGCGCTCGCAAGATTTGTCTCGCACTGGGACTCAAGCATTTCGTAGTTCGATCGTTTTCTCGCGACCAACGCGCGCTTCTCCTCGACTGCGGCACGCTCTGTCGGGCTCATGCTGCGATTGAGATCGTCCCACAGAGCGTAAATCATCACCATGCTCATGCCATCGGGATGGTCAATCCCGTGATCGTGGAAAAAGCGCAGAAGCTCAGGGTCACGGTTTCCATGAATCCACTTATTTCGAATAGCAGTTCCGTAACCGTGATGCAGTAGAACCAACTCGGACTCCGCCATAGATTTAATGGAATTGAGTTCATCAGGCGCAGTGCTCTCTTTTAATTGCTGTACATAGGGTCGCAGAAAAAAATTCTTTGCGATCTCTCTGTCCGGTTTCAACGCGCATCCAGTGAATAGCGCAAATAGAAGACATGCCGTGAAGTAGCGCATGCAAAGGTCTTATTCGGACAAAGCAAGCCGGAGCATTGTTAAAATGGGTGTCGCTTGGTTCATGGGGCCACTCTAGGCCGGCCTAGTGGACGCGTCAATTTAAGATCACTGGTTTGCACCGGAAGCCTCGGGAACGCCGAAACCGAGAACTGGAATTGATTTTGAACAGGAGCAGGCAGAGTCAACGGAGGAAAAGTATTGGCCGGAAAAGCTCGGGAACGAAAGGTCTGGGAACCTTGCGCTCAAAGTTAGTGTCCATGCTCGCCCTCACCCCGCCCTATTCGCCGGGAGAGGGAGTCGGCGGCATGCGAAAAGCCGCGCTTCGTGCCACTGAACCGTAGCGCAGACTGGCAGTCTGC
>JANOHH010000189.1:0-3372 GCA_031406395.1 Verrucomicrobiota bacterium
TGCGCCACGATCGAAAGCCCAATGACCATACAAGATTTCCACTTCATAAATTCAATTTCGTCTTGGCAATCCGCTCTTGGTTGGAACGCCGGTGATTCGGTGTCGCGCCAACCATCAAGGTGCTGGGAGTTGCGTGATTTAGCCAGGTTGCCGGAAAAAGTCCAGCGGGTTTTGGCGACCAGGAAACTTCCAAGAACATTCGCGGTTGTGGACAACCTTGTTCGCTTCGGTCCCGCGCCGCGTCGGTGTCAAGCAGGCGCTCGAAGGGGTATTGGTATTGACTGGTATTGCCTACTTGCCACCGGTGGGCACGCAGCGAGTTTTGGCCGGGAAACTACCAGTGGGGAATCCCGCAGCGATTTGTTGCCTTGGGAATCGCGCGGATCGGCGCGAACGGATGTTCGCCGAGGCTGCGCATAGGGTGGAATTGCCGGCATGCCAGTTACCGTGTCCGAAGGATGAAGCCGTGCCTGGCCATCACCACGCATGAGGGCGTGAAGGAATGGTTAAGCCGTCGCGGCGTCGGGCGGTTCGCCCGAAGCGGGGGATTTGTTAGAGCAAATGCCCCAGCTTCTCGCGCTTGGTCTTCAGGTAGCGGGCGTTGTGCGGGTTGGCCTTCACCTTGATTGGTACTTGCTCGAGGATTTCCAAGCCGTAACCCTCCAGGCCCACGACTTTCTTGGGATTGTTTGTCATCAGCCGGATGGTTTTCAAACCCAGATCTGTCAGAATCTGCGCGCCCAACCCGTATTCGCGCAGGTCCATGCCGTAACCGAGTTTCTGGTTCGCTTCGACCGTGTCGTAGCCCTGCTCCTGCAGCTTGTAGGCCTTGATCTTCGGCCCGAGACCGATGCCGCGACCCTCCTGCCGCATATACACAATCACGCCGCGCCCTTCGTCCGCCACCTGTTGCATGGCCCGGTGGAGTTGCGGCCCGCAATCGCAGCGGCGCGAGCCGAAGACATCACCGGTGAGGCATTCGCTGTGGACCCGAACCAACACCCCCGGTTTGCCCGCCACGTCACCACGCACCAACGCGAGATGGTTCTGATCGTCGAGTTTGGAGCGGTACAAATACAAATCAAAGTCGCCGTATTCGGTCGGCAGCTTCACCACTTCGATGCGTTCAACCAGTTTCTCCCGCGTCCGGCGGTGCTCGATCAAATCCTCAATGGTGCAAAGCTTCAACCGGTGTTTGCGCGCGAACGCCCGCAATTGCGGCCCGCGCGCCATCGTGCCGTCGTCGTTCATGATTTCACAGATCACGCCGATGGGCCGCGCGCCCGCGAGCGTCACCAAATCCACCGCCGCTTCGGTGTGCCCGGCGCGTTGCAACACGCCTCCCGGGCGGGCCCGCAAGGGAAACACATGTCCGGGTTGCACAAGGTCGTCTGCTAAAGCAGTCGGTGCGGCCATGCAGCGGATTGTTTTTGCGCGATCGGCGGCGCTGATACCGCTGGTGATACCGCGCGCGGCGTCCACGCTCACCTGGAAATCCGTGCGGAAACTTTCGCGGTTTTGCCGCACCATGCGACCCACGCCGAGTTGTTCCAGCCGTTCGCTCGTGGTCGGCACACAAATCAACCCGCGCCCGTGCTTGGCCATGAAGTTGACCGCTGCCGGCGTGACGTGTTGCCCCGCCATGACCAGGTCGCCCTCGTTCTCGCGATCGGCGTCGTCCACCACGATGACCATTTTGCCGCGGCGAATGTCGGCGATGACGGATTCGATGTTGTCGAATAATTTTTTCACTCTGATTGAATTGGCTTTTTCAGCCGCCAGGATTGGGGAGGTCTTCGAAATTGTCCCGGGTATGGCTCTGAGGGTTGAGGAATCGCAGCTCGCGCGAGTTGATTCACTTCCTTCCAACATTTTTTGAATGCTAAATGGTGTGGCTTGGGAGAAAGGTTAATGCCGCAGCCCGCCATTTCGCGCTCATCCCAATACAGCATTTGCTGTTTGTCCCCTGAATCGATCATCACACAATCAACCGGCGCCTCAGGCACGAGATAACAGTTACCCTTCAATTCGAAGACACCCGTAGCTTCGATTGCCTTCTTCAACCCCGCTAGGCTGCTGGCATCAAGCTTCCCCTGCCTTAACTCGTGACTCCATTTGCTATCACCGCTGGCAAATACGATCCGTCCATCATTCCAAATGGCAATACGGAGGTATGGCGCTTCTGAGTATGGTTGGTGGTCATAGTCCCGCCAGACGGCCAGAAACGGACGTGCTTCCAAATCATTGGCCGCAAATCCTTCTGTCAGATGCGAGCCAACGAAAACGGAAAGAGTCAGGGTGGACACGACGAAAAGCGCGAAACTTGAAAAACCGGAGCGCAGAGTCACCATGGTTCGTTGTTTCATTGTGGAGTTTTGGTCGCTGCCTCGTAGATCTTCTTCAATGGAATTTTCTTCTGCGCCGCGAGCTTTTTGCAGGACTCAAATTCCGGCGCGGCCTGTACCGCTTTTCCATTCAGCTTGCCCAACTTCACGGTCACGCTGCCAAATTTGGTTTTCACGGTCGCAAACTCACGCCGCAACTTGCGGCGCTCCGCAGTCGTGCGGCGCACGCCAAACGCCGTCGTCTCGCCCAGCATCATTTCACTGAATTTGTCTGCGTCCGTCTCGGCACAGAGCACTGTGAGCAGGACGCCAGGCCGGTTCTTCTTCATCTGAATCGGCGTGTGGAAAACGTCCAGGGCGCCGGCGGCGAGCGCCGTTTCGACAAAGTGGCCGAGAATTTCTCCGCTGATATCGTCCAGATTCGTCTCCAGCACTGCGATGCGATCAATCTCCCAATCCATAACCGATGCGTGTGCGTCAGCAGCTTTTGCCTTTGAGCTTTGGGCTTTAGACTGCGCCCCGAGCACCGCCCGCAGGACGTTCGGCCGCGTCTGGTTGTCCCGCGTGCCCAGCCCGAAACCGATCCGCTCCGCCACCAATCCACTCATTGGCCCGAAATTTTCGACAAACTCGGCGAGCAACGCGGCTCCGGTGGGCGTGACGAGCTCATTCGGCTCCTCGCATTGCGTGATGCCAATGCCGCGCGTGCCGAGAATGGCGAGCGTGGCCGGCGTGGGAACGGGGAATCGTCCATGCGCGCACTTTACCCAGCCGGTGCCTTCCACCACCGGCGAAGCCAACACGCGCGGCTTGCCCAGCATTTCCAGCCCGATGGCCGCGCCCACGATGTCCACGATGGAATCCACTGCGCCGACTTCGTGAAAATGAACCTGCGCCGGCGGCAGGCCGTGAATTTTTCCCTCCGCCTCCGCGATGCGTTCAAAGACGGCGACGGATTTCTTTTTCACCCACGGCGAGAGCTTGCTCTTGCCGATGAGCTGCTTGATCTCGGCGAAATTGCGCTGGT
>JANOHH010000191.1:0-4367 GCA_031406395.1 Verrucomicrobiota bacterium
GACGTCAACTTCGGAGCCGCTGAGGCCGTCTTTGGTGCCAGTCACCGCTAAAATCCCTCAGCCGCCAGCGTACCGGCACGCTCCCGATCCGCAGGATGCGGGATCAACTCGTCGCGCCGAAAAAAACCGCGAGCAATCGCAAAAGTTATCTCAAGATGGCATTGCCGCTTGACGTCGGACTGCAATTTGGCAAGGGTGCTGCCATGAAGCCGATGTGTCAAAGTCCTAGCGTTTTTTTGTGGCCTGCCCTGTTTCTGCTGAGCGTCGTTCTTGCCAACAGCGCTCCGGTCGCCCTTAATCCCAACCTCCAGATCCGACTCCTGATGAACACGGCCATTCCCAGCGGGCCGGCCTCGGTCCGGATCGCGAAAGACCCGCGCACCAACCAGCTTTATTACCTCAAGATGAACGGCGACATCTACCAGGTGAACCTGCAACCCGGCAGTGGCACTTCAACCAGCACCAAGGTTTACAGTTCGGCAGATCACGGAATCGCCAATAATGTTCAAGGCATGGCCATCGGTCCGGATGGCACCATATATATCGTTGGAAACACCACTACGAACAGCGGTAACAGCACTTTTGCCCGTGTTGGTAAAGGCGTGCCGAATGGCAGCGGCGGGCGTACCTGGTCGCTGCTCGCCCGAACCGAGCCTTACCAACTCAGCAAGACCGCCTTCGACCATGTGTGCAGTGGCATGATCGTCAGCCCAGATGGGCAATACCTCTATCTCAACAGCGGTTCGCGCACCGACCACGGGGAGGTTCAATCGATCAACAACGTTTATCCAAACACGCGCGAGGTGGCCTTGACCGCCAAAATCCTCCGCTTGCCGACCAGTGGGGCCGGTTTGGTACTGACGAATAACCTCAACCTTTTGCAGCAGGCGGGGTACGTGTTTGCGGAGGGCACGCGCAATTCCTTTGATTTCGCTTTCGCCCCGAATGGCGATCTGTTTGCCACCGACAACGGACCGGACCGGGATATGTCCGAGGAGCTCAACTGGCTAAGGCCCGGCCTGCATTACGGCTTCCCCTGGCGCATCGGCGGGGCCGATAATCCGCAACAATTCCCCACCTACGACCCAAGCACTGACAAGTTGCTCGATCCCCGTTTCATCGCCGTCGCTTCCGGGGCCTACTACAATGATCCGACTTTTCCACTGCCGCCCACCAATTTTACCGCGTCCATTATCAACGTCGGTCCGGACGCGGACAGCTATCGCGACCCGGCGGATGGCTTGGTTAAGGATGCCAGTAACCTGGGACAGACGCTGAGCACTTTCACGGCGCATCGTTCCCCACTTGGCTTGGTGTTCGACCGCGTGGGCGCCATGGCGCCGCCATTTCAAAATCATGGCTTTATGCTGAGTTGGACCCCGGGCGATCCCAATGGTAACAACACCGCCGGACCATTTAAGGATGCCAGTGCCGATATGGTTGATTTGAACCTGACGAAATTGGGCGACACCAATTATCAAGCGGCGGTGACCCGCCTCGTGGGCGGCTTTTCAAATCCAATCGACGCCGAGATTATTGGGAACCGAATTTACGTCATTGAATACGGGGGTACCCAGGGCATTTGGGAAATCTCTTTCCCAGCTTCACCGCCCACGGTAACCCTCAGCGCCCCGTCATCCCAGGCGAACGGTGCTTTCCGATTCAGTCTCGCGGCTCCGCCCGGTCTCACGTACGAAATTACAGCATCCACGAACCTGCTCCAGTGGCTCTCGCTGACTAATTTTATCCCGACGAATAGCCCGTTTCAATTCACGGACCCGGCGGCGAGCAATTACCCGCAAAGATTTTATCGGGCGATCCAGCGCTGAACAAATTTAGCGCAACAATTTGAGCCGGCCCGTGATGGAGAGTTCGACTTCGCGTGCCTGGGCGGGCAGATCGGCGGTGGTGACTTTACCTCCCGGCCAACGCACCCAGAGCTGCATGGGTTCGGGAAGAAGAGCCAGGACTTGAACTGGACTGTCCTGCGACCAGTAGCCAGACCCGGCGTGAATCTCGCGCGCCGGGCCAAAGCTTTCGCCGGACTTGATCCGGATGATAGCGCCAATACCGGTGGGATTGCCCGGCGGACCCGCCAGTCGGATCCGCAAGCCCGGTTTGGCTTTCGCATTATGGTACAACTTGGTCGTCGTTGCATTTTGAGTCACGACGAGATCCACCCGCCCATCGCCGTCATAGTCAGCCGCTGCCGCTCCACGTTGCTCGCCATAAACGGCGATGCCGCTTTCCTGGCCGGGCACCGCGGTGAACCCGCCCTGGCCATCGCCCTTGAGCCACAAGCCTCGCCCGGCATCCGCGCGGGACGTCTGCATTTCCGTGGCAAAAAAGTTCTGGCTGAGAAAAAGGTCTTCCGTTCCATCGCCATCGAAATCGTTCACCACGGCGGCAAACGCGGGCGACAATTGTGCCTCGGCGGGCAGGGCCGTCGCGCTAAAGCGGTTGCTCCGGTTCAGAAATGCCATGGATGTAAGCGTGTTGGCGCTCAGCTCCCGGGCCTGTTTCTGACGCTCACCGAGAACTTCCGTCACGCCCGCCGCGCCATAGGCGCGGTACGTTGGAAAAATGCCGCGCAAGTATGGCATCGCGGCGGCCACCGCATCGAATTCTCTTTCGGGCACCTCTTTGCCCGTTGGCTCATCCCAGTAGGCTTCGATCGTATCCAAGGTCCCAGGCTCATGAAACTCACCGTAGTAGAGTTTGCGTGGATGCTCCGGGCTGGCGCGGTACTTGGTATTCAATCCCCAATTCGCCGCAATGAGATCCATGCGGCCATCGCCGTCCAAGTCGCCCGCCGTCACGCCGTTCCACCAACCCACATATTTTTCCAGACCCCATTCGGCGGTCGCTTCGCGGAAACGCCCGCGTTCGTTCTTGAAAATCTTGATCGGCCCCCACTCACACGCCAGCACCAGTTCTGGATACCCGTCACCGTCGAGGTCCGTCAGGACGGCCCCGCTCACCAATCCGCTCTGCTCCAGCACCCGCGTATTCTCCGGATCGAGCACCCACTTGCCAGCCTGCCCCCGATAAATCCGCGAACTGGCCGGCTCCGGATATCGGCCAGGGACCACCCTTCCACCCACGAAAAGATCCAGATTCCCGTCGCCGTCAAGATCCCCCAGCACGAGTGGTCCCACACTCCAGTCCGCCTCACCGACTACGTCTTCCACGGTTCCGCTCACCGGTTCGATGGCCACCACCTGGCCACCCGACCGCGATCGCTCTTCATAGCTGGCCGCGCCGGCAAGAATTCTGGTCTTGGCGTTCGCCGCCGGCCAAAGCAAGACGCCCGTTTGATCCCGAGGAATGACCTGGTTCAAAGTCGGCCCTCCGAACGGGGTGAATCCACCGTGACCGTCATTGCGATAAGCGGCCAGTTGGCCACCCTTGCCGCTGCCGATGATCAAATCCTCCCCGCCGTCGCCATCGAGATCACCCCACGCCACGCCGGGTCCCAGTTGACTCAATTTTTTTGGCAACAGCGGCTGGCGCTGAAAATCGTCAAACGGCTCTTCGCGGTGTTCGTGGGCGAGGAGTTGACTGACATCCTCAAAGAACGGCGACGACCTCTCCGGCGCCGGCTTGGCGGCCGGAACCGCGGCCCCGGCCTCGTCGATTTCATAAATGCGATTGGCGACCACGTTGCTGATCGTGCTGTTCTGGCCGCTCCGCCAGCGGACCTCAATGGTCATAGCGTTGGTGGCTGCGCCCGCGGCAAACACCCGGACATTGTCATCGCCGCTCAGGTAGCGCCCCCCGCACATCATCTCCTGGCTCTGGACCGGCACGGCGCCCCCGTGAATGAGGATCTTGGCTCCGATCCCACGGGTATTCGGAGCCCGGCCCTTGAGCCGAACGGCCAACCGGGGTGCGCTGGCATCGTTGCGATAAATGCGGGCGCCCTCGTTCAAACTGTTCATGATCACGTCCAGATCGCCATCCTTATCCAAGTCGGCCAGCGCCATGCCGTGGCTCACGCCTTCATCGTTCAAACCCCAGCGGGCGCCGCATTCCTCGAAATGGAGGTTGCCGAGATTTCGGTAGGCCATTCGCGGCAACCGCAGCCGCGGATACATGAGAATTTTGAATTTCAAATTCTTGCCCATGGGGCCCATGGCTTCAATTCGCGCCGAGGCATCCAGGTCTTGCGTGTCGAACGGGTACCCCGTAGACATCACCAAATCCTCGTAACCGTCGAGGTCCACGTCGAGGAAGTTGGCCGACCACGTCCAGCCCGAGGACTCCAGCCCCGAAAAGTAGGCGGTTTCGGCATAAGTGCCATCGCCCCGATTCAACTGCAGCGTATTGCGATTGATTTGCGGCCGGTCCAAAACCCCGGCCATTCC
>JANOHH010000249.1:0-2890 GCA_031406395.1 Verrucomicrobiota bacterium
GCGTTGTCTTTACTGCATGCCGGAGGGCTACAAAGGCTGGGAACGCCAGCCCGACCATTTGACAGCGGACGAAATCATCCGCGTGGTGCGCGTGGCGGCGGGCATGGGTTTCCGCAAATTCCGGCTGACCGGTGGCGAACCGCTCATGCGCGCGGACTTGCCGGAGATTGTGCGCGCCATGGCCGCAACCCCCGGCGTGGAACACATTGGCATTTCAACGAACGGAACCAAGCTTGCCACACTGGCGCAACCGCTGCGGGCGGCGGGCGTGAGCACGGTGAACGTGAGCCTCGACGCGCTGGATTCAGCAGTTTATCGCCGGATCACGGGTGGCGACTTGAACGCCGTACTCGCCGGGATTCGCGCCGCCGTGGCAGCGGGCTTTGAGCAAGTGAAGTTGAACTGCGTTTTGATGCGCGGGGTGAACGAATCGGAAATCTGGCCGCTCGTGCTGTTCGCGGCCGAACATGGATTGCCTTTGCGATTGATTGAATTGATGCCGGTCACGACGACGGATGTGTTGACCGAAAGCAACTTCCTGCCGGTGGAGGAAGCGATGGCGTTGCTGCGCCAGAAGGACGAATTGATCCCGCAGCCCGACTGGCGGCTCGGTTTCGGCCCGGCCAAGTATTACCAGTTGAAGCACACCGGCGCGCGGGTGGGTTTCATCGGTGCGATGACGAACCTGCATTTCTGCGAGACGTGCAACAAGCTGCGCTTGACCGCCGACGGCAAAATCCGTCCCTGCCTCGGCGATCAGGGAGAGATCGATCTACGGGAAGCACTTCGGCGGTCGCCGACGGATGAAGCTGTGCGCGAAGTGCTGCTGACTGCCGTCCACGCCAAGCCGCTCGAACACCAGTTTCGCAACCAGTACAAACCCTGCCGCCCCATGACCGCTATCGGCGGGTAAGGCTGAGCGGTGGGCTTGTTCATTGCGTTTCCTTCGCGATTGCGCCGAGCTTGACGCGGGGAGCGGGCGATTTACCATGCGACCCATGACGACAAATACCAATTCTTCTCCACAGCAAACCCGCCGCGATTTTATCAAGACCTCCGCTGCTTTGGGTGCGGCCCTCGCTGCGCCCGCCATCATCTCGGGAAATCTGATGGCGGCGGCCAACTCCGACACCCTGCGCATCGGGCTCGTCGGGTGTGGCGGCCGCGGTTCGGGCGCAGCGGCGCAGGCGTTGCGGGCAGACAAAAACATCATGCTCACGGCGATGGGCGATGCCTTTCCGGAAGCCTTGCAGAGCAGCCTAAAATCCCTGCAAGGCGAAGCGGAACTCGCGGGCAAGGTCAAAGTCGCCCCGGACCATTGCTTTGTCGGTCTTGACGCGTATCAAAAGGTAATTGATAGCGGCGTGGACGTGGTGCTGCTGGCAACCCCGCCCGGATTTCGCCCGGTGCATTTGAAAGCCGCCGTGGAAGCCGGCAAACATGTCTTCTGTGAAAAGCCCGTGGCCACCGATGCCCCCGGCGTGCGTTCGGTGCTCGCCTCCGCCAAACTGGCAAAAGAGAAGAGTCTTTCACTCGTCACCGGCTTCTGCTGGCGGTACGACTTCGGGCGGCGAGAATTTTACAAGCGCATCCACGACGGCGCGATTGGTGACCTCCGCGCCGTTTACGCGACGTATTACACCGGTCAAGTCAAACCCATGCCGCCGGCGAGCGCGCGACCCAAGGAAATGGGTGATCTCGAATGGCAGTTGCGGAACTGGTATAACTTCACCTGGCTCTCCGGCGACGGGCTGGTTGAGCAGGCCGTGCATAGCGTGGACAAAGTTGCCTGGGCCATGAAAGATGTCGCGCCGCTCAAAGCGGTGGCGGTGGGCGGACGCCAGACGCCCAACCACGAGGGCAATATCTTCGACCACATGTTCGTCACTTACGAGTATCCGGATGATGTCCGCGCCTTTCTCGGCCAGCGCCAGATCAGCAGTTGCGCCAACGAGAATTTCGATTACCTGATGGGTGCGAAAGGCTTCGGGAAAATTCCCGGTTGGTCGGCGCCGTTCATTCGGGCCCAGGAAAACTGGCGCTACAACCCGTCCAAAACCGACGCGCCGCCCGAGATGTATCAACAGGAACACAATGAACTCTTCGCCAGCATTCGCGCCGGCGCCGCGCACAACGACGGGGAGTGGATGGCGCACAGCACGCTGCTGGCGCTTATGGGCCGCATGGCTGCCTATACCGGGCAGGAAGTTACCTGGGATGACGCGCTAAATTCCAAGGACCAACTCGTCCCCGAACAACTCGACTGGAACATGAAACTTCCCATTGCCCCTATGGCGATCCCGGGACTTACCAAACTGACGTAATTTTTGAATCAACCCTCCGCACATCCATCACCATGGAAAATCCCATTGCTCGTCGTGACTTTCTGAAAACCGCTGGTGCAGTGGTCACGTTCGCCACCCTCGGGCCGCGTTTGTTCGCGGCGGAAGAAAAGCCGGCGGCGGGCCGTTTCAAGAAAGCCATCATGTGGGGCACGGTCGGCGGCAAAGGGTCGGTGGGCGAAAAGATGAAAGCCGTCAAGGCCGCGGGCTTCGATGGCGTCGAAATGATGGGGCAAATGGATCACGCCGAGGTGCTCAAGGCGCGCGACGCCTCCGGCCTCGAGATTCCCAGTGTTTGCTGCGAAAAACATTGGAGTGTGCCGCTGTCACATCCCGACCCCAAAATACGCGCTGAAGGTTTGGCCGATTTGAAACAGACCCTGCGCGACGCCAAGGCCTACGGTGCGGGGTCGATATTGCTGGTGCCCGGGATCGTAAACAAGGAAGTCAGCTTCGACGATTGTTGGAAGCGCTCCATCGAACAAATCCGGCTGGCCATTCCGCTGGCCGAGGAGCTTGGGGTGAAAATCTCCGTCGAGAACGTCTGG
>JANOHH010000257.1:0-1929 GCA_031406395.1 Verrucomicrobiota bacterium
CCTTCAATCTTTGAAAAGCTCAGGCTACCACCGGAGCTTGCCGCCAGCACTTTGCCGGTCAATCCGGTCACTTTGACACTGCCACCTGCGGTCTTGAGGTCCACATCAAACTTGCGGGGCACGGTGATGAGGAAACTCACCTGCAACTCCGAGGAACGGCCAAACCAACCTAATGATTTCCCACCTTTGTAATCGGAATGCACCTCAACCCTGTTGTCGTCAAGGGTGGTGGCGACCAGGTGGTCTTTGAGCATCTGTTCGGCTTTCGTCCGACTCCCGCCCGCCTTGCGGGTGACCTCGATGTCCACGGACTCGCGGTCCGTGGTCTTGATTTCGATGGTGCCACGGTCCGCCAGGACGACGAGCTGGCCGCCGGCCTGGACGCTGAAGGATTTGGTGATCGTGTCTTCAACCTCGGCGGAAGCCGTAACGGCGGCCAGGGTGAGTAACGCCGCGCCAAGGATGCGGGCGTTCGGAAAGAGGAGCAGGTTTGTTTTCATGGTTCAATTTAAGGGTTCGTAACGACACGCCGACGTCCGCTCAACAACCGTCGGAGCGGCGCCGCCTATTATGTATGACCCCGGCAACGCGTGGTTTGTTTCAAATTTCTTCCTGCCCCAACCACTCTCGGTCACACAGCAGCGGGCACGGCGCGGAGGTAGCTGGATTTGGCGGAGTGGCTGCGCGGCGATGACCAGCGGCGTGAACCGCAAGCTGTTGCGGGGCGGCTTCAACTCCGGAATGGAAGGGCGCTCGGCGCGACTGCCCGCAATGCCAGACTGCCTCCCCGGAGCGACTAGAGGTCCTTTCTGTCAACGGGTGTTGGGCCGTCCCTTTGCACTGGCGGCCGTCGGTGACTGCCGCTTGGGTGACGCGTTCAGCGAGTGTTCTGGATGGCGGCCATCGCCGCGTCATGTTTTGATTTTTGTACATTCGTCAAAGTCCGGAGCGGGCCGCCGCCCGCTACCCGCCCAAAGCCCTTGGCCTCGTTGAAGAATTTGACGGTACCTTTTTGCATCCCGCTGGGAGAGCCGCCGGCGCCGCCGCCGCTCCACGGATTGTTGCCAGGGTGGGAAACTCGCAAGCGATACGGTTGAATGTTGCGAGGAGCGACGCGTGTTCCCGAAACGTCTGGGGTATAGTTGTGGCCGCCTAAATACACAATTTGGGCTTTGCGACGAGCACAAGCGCGGCCGGTTTGGGGATCGTAAAGCGGATTTTCGCCCGAAAGTCCGCGGTCATGATACAAACCGGTTTCGGCATCCCACTCCATGCCGTGGAAAAGGAAGGGATTGCCCACGCCGGACTCCGTTTCGCCGGTGGGCAAGCCATCCGTCGAGAGAAAGATTGGCATCCCATAGTCATCGTAGTCGCACCGCTCGAGTACGTTTCCGCCCGCGTCGGTCAGGGCGAGGGTGTTGCCGAGTTCGTCGGCATGATAATACAGGGGTTCGCCCGTGCCGTTGAAGGCGACGAGAGGACTGCATTGATCCGTCTCTATCACGCAATGCTTCGCGGTCGTGGTGTGAGGGCTGGCCCAGCAATACACGCGTAAAACCGCGCCCGCGACGCGCTCTTCAAGAATGCGAACACGGTCATCATTGTCACGGTGTTCGACGACGTCGTGGACGTATTGCGTCGTCACCGGCGGCAGGCCCGACGGATAAATTGTCTTGCTGCTGCGGCGTCCCAGCGCATCGTAATTGTAAGTGGCGAGCGGCGCGGGCAAACCACCCGACAGGTCATTCACCGCCACCAACCGATCCGCGTAGTCGTACAGGTACTGGCGCTGGGCGCACTGTTCATGCTCGCCACGCTGATCGTATTCGGCGCCCTTGCGCTGGCCGCCGGCACCTTGCGCGAGCTGCTGCTGCGCTCGCCGCGCGCGCAGGTGACGATGAACCGCGTTGCGGCAGCGGTGTTCGTGGG
>JANOHH010000274.1:0-1162 GCA_031406395.1 Verrucomicrobiota bacterium
CACGTATCTATCGGCATTGAATTTGGACTTTTCGACCGCCCCGAGTTTTCAGAACTTTGTTCCACCCAATGGCCGGGAACTCGATTTGGGCATGACCGTGCCGCAGTCCGTGATGCTCAGCGTGTATCACGAATTGAACGATCAGTGGGCGCTCATGGCGGATGCTGGCTGGCAGGACTGGAGTCAGTTTGGCTACGTGGAAGCGGGCTTTGAAGGAGGTAACACCGTGACGGCCAAACTCGATTATCAGGACACCTGGCATGGCGCCGTGGGTGCGCAATACCGGGGCGTGGAGAAGTGGTTGTTCTCCGGCGGCGTCGCGTTTGATAGCTCCGCGGTCAAGAATGCCGACCGCACCGTCACCTTGCCCATGGGGCAGGCCTGGCGTTTTGGTCTTGGCGCGCAGTATCAGCTGAGTGAGTCGGTGAATCTCGGGGCGGCTTATGAGTTTGTTTGGGGCGGCAACCTGCCGGTGGATCAAGGCGCCGGCAACCCGCTGCGCGGGCGGGTGGCGGGCTCGTACGAGGACACCTGGCAAAGCTTCTTCAACTTGAACCTGACCTGGAAATTCTGATTCCCCAGCAGTCACGTTCGACTTTCCATTCTGCGGCGACATTGGCTTGCGGCACCGGCACGCCGGATTTATCCGGAACTCCGAAGTCGGACGGCAACAGGCTCATAGCGCAGGTTTCCCAACCTGCTGTATCGCCGACTTCCTAGTCGGCTGACCGCACGAAAACTCGGGCGCCCAGAATTGTCCACGGTCTGCGGGTTGGGAAACCCGCGATCCAGCAGACTGGGAAGTCTGCGCTACAAACTCTCCTTCGGAGTTCGGATTTAACCCGCAGCCACCAGCAAACGCTTTCGCCCGACGATTCGCGCTCAGGACATTTGGCGGTCGGCGGAGCCGCGCCGGCGAGTCGCAGTGCGCTAAAAAACTTCTCGAACTTCATCGGGAGCGGCATAAACTTGACCCGCATGTCCAAGAAAATTCTCATCATCACCGACGACGCCGGCGAATCGCTGGAAATTTACTACGCGCAACATCGCTTCCGGGAGGCAGGCTATGCTGCACCTATTGCCGCGACTCAGAAAAAACTGCTCCATGCGGTCATCCACGACTTCGAGCCGGATTGGAACACCTACGTCGAGCGGCCCGGCT
>JANOHH010000278.1:0-1360 GCA_031406395.1 Verrucomicrobiota bacterium
CTCGCAGTCACGGAAAAATGCCACATTGCTTAAGTTTTAGCTTGCAAGTGGCTGGAAACCCAGGTAGAAGCAGTGCATACGCAGCACAATGACCCAGTTGCTGCGCATTGCGTTAACCTCAACTCCGTCATTTCTATGAAACCCAAAACCCTCCTCGCCTGTATTCCAGCAGTGTTCCTCTTGGCCTCGCTGATCAGTATGCCCTTGGTCGCTCATGCTACCGAAACGCTCATCCACTTCGACGATGTGGCCGACGGCACCCTCATCAACACGCATTACGCTGGCGTGACTTTCACCAACCCGATTGGCGGCAACATCGTTGCGCGGAGCGGTTCGGGAAGCGCGCCCTCCTCCCCGAACGTGGTGTGTATCACGAATGGGGGCGTCCTTCCCTTCTTCGATTCGCCGTTTGGCGCGGTGGACGCGCGCTTTGCCACACCGATGCGCGTGGTGAAAATCGATGCCCGGCCCGTAAGCCAGTTGGCGGACCACTTGGATCCAACAGCAGCTAGGCCGTACTTTCAAGCATTTGACGCCAGTAGTGCAGTTCCGCTGGCCACCGTTTATTACGCCGGGGCGCTGCCGCAGGGTTGCTGTTGGGAGGTGGGGGCGACCGAGACGCTGACGTACACTTCAACCTCGGCCAACATCGCGCGGGTCCGGTTCTCGTCGCAGCAGCCGGTCAGCGGCGTTCATACCTATGGCCTGTTCGATAATCTTCGTTTCGATGACGGCTACTACACGCTCACCGTCAACATCGTTGGCGGCGGCACTGTCCTCACCAGCCCGTTGGGACCCTACTTCTACGGCTCGACCCCCAGCTTGACGGCTTCGCCTTTCGTGGACTGGGTGTTCGCCGGTTGGTCAGGAGATATCAATACCACCCTCAATCCGGTATTACCCATCATGGACGCGAATAAGACCATCACCGCCACTTTTGTGGCCACCCCCCAAGCGGGGCCGAATTTTGTCGTCACCACGACGGATGATCATGACGACGGAGTAGCCGGCCTTTCTGATTGCACTTTGCGCGAGGCCATCAACGCGGCCAATGCCAATGCCGATGCCAGCACCATCACGTTTGCGCCGAACGTGACGGGGGTCATCGCGTTGCAGCTCGGTCAAATGACCATCACCCAGAATCTCAACATTCTCGGGCCGGGAGCGACGGTGTTGGCCGTCAGCGGCAACAACAGCAGCCGGGTGTTCAACGCCTCCGGCGGAACGATCCTCATTTCCGATCTCACCATCACCAATGGCCGCGTCAACGGCCTCACGGGCAGCCCCGGCTCAACTCCGGGCGGCACCGGCGGCCCGGGCGGCGGCGCGCTCGGTGGCGGCATCTTTTGTCAGACGACCC
>JANOHH010000282.1:0-3658 GCA_031406395.1 Verrucomicrobiota bacterium
TCACAATGTGCCCCGCCATTTTCGAGTGCCCTTGGACGCGTTCGGTGAAGATGATTGGCACTTCAGCGATGCGATAACCCTGCCGCCACAGTTTGTGGGTAAGTTCGATCTGGAAGCTGTACCCGTTGGATTCCACCGCTCCAAGGTCCAAAGCGGCGAGCGCGCGGCGGCGGAAACACTTGTAGCCGCCCGTCGGATCCGTGATCGGCATGCCGGTGATGATTTGCACATATGCCGCTGCGCTCTTGCTCAACATCAACCGGCCCAGCGGCCAGTTGATGATCCGAATCCCGTTGATATAGCGCGAACCGAGGACTAAATCGGCATCCTGCGCGGCTTCCAGCAGTACCGGGATGTCGTTCGGATTGTGCGAGAAATCGCCGTCCATCTCAAAGATGAACTCGTAGTTGCGCTCGAGGGCCCATTTGAAACCAGCGAGATAAGCACGGCCCAAACCGTTTTTCTCCGCGCGATGCAATACATGAATCTCGGGATGTTTCGCGGCCAGTTCATCCGCCAACTTGCCCGTGCCATCGGGCGAATTGTCGTCCACTACGAGCAGATCCACTTTGGCCGGGAGGTGCAGAAGTTGTTGCGCCATGCGCGGGAGGTTTTCCCGTTCATTGTACGTCGGCATGACGATGAGCGTTGAGTGCATGCTGCGCTAGGCGGCAAATAGATACGGGACACCGACGCCCAAAACAAGTTGCGATTTACGCCGGGGGGCCACTGGGGCCGCCGATCTGGCTCGCGCGCCTGCCCGTTTAAATCTTTACCTGTTCTTTCAGCCATTCCCTCAAACTCGCCGCTGCCTGCATCCGGACCCGTGGTTGGACTCGCGAGGAAGATCAGGCGGGAGAACAGGCGCTCGCGCCGACCTGCTCGTTAGATCGTCACCTTGAACCGCTCGCCCTTCTTGACTGACTGCACAAAGGCGACAAGGAGCTGCGGAATTTGTTCCAAATCTTTCAGGCTCACGACTTCAACGGGCGAGTGCATGTAGCGGTTCGGCAAACTGATCAGCGCGCTCGCAATGCCGCCGCGCGTCCAGAATATTACATCCGTATCGGTGCCGCTGGTGGCCGACATGGCTTCGTGCTGCAAGGGAATTTTCTTCACTTTCGCCACCGCCTCGATGCGCGCCACCACATCGGGATGGTTGCAACCGCCGTGGGTGATCGCCGGACCACCGCCGATCTTGAGGTCGCCATGCTGCGTCTTGCTGACGGTGGGATAGTCCGTCGCATGCGTCACGTCCACCACGAGCGCAATATCCGGCTTTAGTGAATAAGCGATCTGGCGCGCGCCCAGCAGGCCCACTTCCTCCTGGACGTTGGAAACCGCACAAACTTCCGCATGTAACTTAAGCTTCGATTCGGTCAACAAACGCAGCGCCTCCGCCACGGCGAAGGTGCCGATGCGATTGTCGAAAGCCCGCGCCACCGCCAGATCGCCGCGCAAGATGTCGAACTCGTCCACCAGGGTAATCGGATCACCGACGCGCACCAGCTTTTGGGCCTCGCTGCGTTTGCTTACCCCGATGTCGATGAAGAGGTCGTGGATCTTCGGGGGCTTCGGATCGCCCTCCAGTTTCATGAGGTGGGGCGCGACGTTGCCCACGACCCCTTTGACCGGACCTTGGCGGGTGTGAATGACGATGCGTTGCGCCTTGGTGATGGCGGCATCCACACCGCCCATGCGCCGGACATACAGGTAGCCGTTGTCGTCAATGTAGTTCACGGCCATGGCGATTTCGTCCGCGTGCGCGGCGAGCATGATGCGGGGCGAACCGCCCTTGTTCCGCACGGCCACACAATTGCCGTAGGCGTCGGAAAAGGTTTCGTCGGCAAACTGCTTGGCATAATCAAGCCAGACGCGTTGCCCGCGTGTTTCATGCCCGACCGGGCTGGGGGTGTTGACGAGCCGACGGAGAAAATTCAATGATGGTTCACGCATGGCCGAAGGGTAAAAAACCACCTCTGGGGAGTCGAGGCGCGAATGCACTTCAAAAGAAGCAAAATGAGGCGTTGACATCCAGCGGCGGGTTTGGTTTTATCTGCGCCCCTTTGGGGACAAATTTATGTACGCAGTCCTAGAAACCGGAAGCAAACAATATCGCGTCAGCGCGGGCGATACCTTGAAGATTGAACGTCTGCCCATCGAGGCTGGCAAGCCGGTCACGTTCGACCGCGTTTTGCTGGTCAACGCTGATGGCAAAATCACCGTGGGTTCGCCCACCGTCACGGGCGCAACCGTGGAAGCGGATATTATTGAGCACATTCGTGGCGATAAGGTGGTCACCTTCAAAATGAAACGCCGCAAGGGTTATCACAAGACGATCGGCCACCGGCAGGAACTGACTATAGTTAAGGTCAAGGAAATCATCGCCTGAGGAGAATTGAGGAGAATTTATGGCACATAAAAAAGGGCAAGGTAGCGTCCGCAACGGGCGCGACAGCATTAGCAAACGGCTCGGCGTGAAAGCATTTGGCAGCGAGCTGATTACCGCAGGCAGCATCATCATCCGTCAGCGGGGAGCGAGATTCGTGGCGGGCGCGAACGTTGGCACGGGCCGCGATTGGACCTTGTTTGCTTTGACCGATGGGCGCGTGAAGTTCGACAAGAACGGTCGCCGCGTGAATATTGTTGCCGAAACGGCAACGGCAAAGAACTAGCCATCCAAGAACTATTTCATGGCGAGGCCACGCGCCTCGCCTTTTTTGTTCCCCAGCCTTCGTCGGGATCCTACCCTTCCGCTTGATCCTACGGCTCGTAGATCAGGAGCAGGACGACGACAACGAAGCCGAACCGAAATAATGTTCATCGACGAAATCAAAATTTACGCCCGGGCGGGCCACGGTGGCAAAGGCGCGATCACGTTCCATCGCGAAGCCTATATTCCCAAGGGCGGCCCCAGCGGCGGCAACGGCGGGCGGGGCGGCAGCGTGATTTTGCAGGCGGACCACGACCTGAACAATCTCGTCGCGCAGTATTACGTGCCGCGCCTCATTGCTCAATTCGGCGAGGCGGGCATGGGCAAAGGCATGGATGGTCATGCCGGCAAAGATCTCGTCATCAAAGTTCCCTGCGGAACGCTCGTCTGGCGATTGCCATCGGCGGCCAAACCCGATGAAGAGGACTCCCCGGAGGAAGAATCCGACGAAGCAGGCGAAGAGCAACCAGTTCTCAAGACCAGCACCGGCAAACGCCCCTTGATCCGCCATGCCGGAGGCGAGATGGCTCAGGAAATAGACTTAAGCAAGGAGGACTTGGACGAAACCCCGGCGACGGATTTGACCAAAGGCGAACTGGTCGCCGACCTGACCCAGCACGGGCAGCAGTTTCTTTTGTGCAAAGGTGGCCGTGGCGGTTTGGGCAATCGAAACTTCGCCACCGCGCGGCATCAAACACCGCGCTTCGCTCAGCCGGGTGAACCAGGCGACGAAGGCGAGTTTTTGTTGGAGTTGCGGATCGTGGCCGAGGTGGGCATTGTCGGTTATCCGAACGCCGGCAAGTCCACGTTGCTTACGGCGATCTCCCGCGCCCGGCCCAAAGTGGCGCCGTATCCCTTCACCACCCTGCACCCGCAGATTGGCATCCTGGAGTACGCCGATTGGAAGCGCCTCACGGTCTGCGACGTGCCGGGCCTGATTGAAGG
>JANOHH010000309.1:0-10023 GCA_031406395.1 Verrucomicrobiota bacterium
TAACGCACGGCTGCCGGCGCATTGGCCGCGGCCAACAGGCAGAGGGCGAGAAGGCTTGGGAGTTGATTGGGTTTCATATTTTTTAAGGCCCGTAATTACTTTTCACTGCTTGCTACAAGAAAAACGCACAATGGTTACAAACTAAATGAAGATTTTTTTATTGATCGAGAAATGGGCACATCGGAGACGTGACTAAATGAAAGCAATCTGCCCCGGTTCGTCGGGAAACACTGCCATTTGGCCTCATTCCGGCGTGTCGGCGATCAAGGGGCAGTGACCTTGTTTTCCGCTTCAGCTTTATCGAATTGGGCTAATTTCTTCTTCCACTCGTCGGCTTTGGCTGACTGGCTGGTAGCTTCGTAGAGTTGGACCAAACGCTGAATCGTTGCTCTGAGACGCGGCTTGCGGTCATGGGGAATTCGGCTTTCCCTCTTCTTCAGGCCTTCGTAGCCAGAAATCAGCAACGGCTCGGCCTCAAGGTATTTCTCCTGCATGAGGAGACTGCTGCCCAGCAGACTTAGGGAGCTGAATGTTGCCCAGTCATCTGGACATATTTTCTCGCAGATAGTCAGGCACTCCCGGGCAAACGTTTCAGCCTCCATAAATTTGCCACGACGCTCAAGCAAGTGGACCAGATTGCCGAGGGAGGAGACCACCAGAGGGTGGTCGTTACTTAAAAGTTTCCGGCGCATTTCCAAGGCCTCGCGATACGTTTTTTCGGCCTCACCCAATTTGCCTTCTTCTGTAAAGATACCAGCTAGGAGGTTGAGCGAAGTGGCCACCTCCGGGCAGGAGTTCCCCAACAGCCTGCGCCGCATCTCCAACCCATCGCGCGCCAAGGTTTCAGCTTCCACCAGGTTGCCAACCGAAGAGATCATCGCCGCAAGATTGTCGAGGCTCCTCGCCACGAGCAAATCCTCGTTGCCTACCAGCTTCTTGTACGTGTCCAGCACCTCGCGCTCGATGGTTACAGCCTCGACAACTTGGCCTCCGCTCCAGAGTATGGCGGCCAGCACGTCAAGCGAATTGGCCACATCTGCATGCTGGTCACCTCGAAGTCTCCTATAAATCGCCAGCGCCTCAAGTTCGGTGGCTTCGGCCTCAACAAGCTCGCCTTGGAAAAAAAGTGCCGTGGCGAGATGATCGAGCGAGTCCGCCAACTCCGCATGGCCGCCACCGGGCACTTTCCGGCATATCACGACGGCCTTGCGATGCATCTCCTCCATCTTTTCGTATTGGCCGAGGTCCCGGTAAACTTGGCCTAAAGTATTTCGCAATTGCGCCTCGACCTCCGGCTGGTCGGTCAAGTCTTGGCCGACGCGCTCGGCAGTTTTGTCCAAAATCTCCTGCAACAACGTCTTGTCGCGGCCCAAGGCAACCGAAGGACCGACGCCGGTGAGCATGTCTTTCAGGAACTGAGCGACTTGCCGGCTCTTGATGGCTTCGGTCTGGGCTTTTTCCTCTTTGGCTTCAGCATGCTTGCGCATATCTTCGGCCCGTAACCGCTCGCGGTTGATGCGAAGCGCCGCGATGGGCGACCCGATGGCGACGACGAGCAGCAACGCGATCGCCGCTGCCGACGTCGGTTTGCGCCGACACCAGCGCCCCAACCTCGCGGTGGAGCCGATAGGCCGGGCGTGAATCGGTTCGTTCCGCAGATGGCGACCCAGTTCATCCGCCAGTTCCTGCGCGGTGGCATAACGGCGCTGCGGGTCTTTCTCCAGGCATTTGAGGCAGATCGTTTCCAGATCCCGCGGCACACTGGGGTTCAACAGCCGGGGCGAAACGGCGTCATTCTCCGCCACCATGCGCAGCGTTTGCGTCAACGTTTCGGCCATGAACGGCGGGCGCGCGGTCAGGCAGTGATACAACATCGCGCCCAACGAATAGACGTCGCTCGAAGCGCCGATCTTATCCCGCTGGCCCGCGGCTTGTTCCGGCGGGATGAAACTAGGCGAGCCGAGGACCTGGCCGGTCTGTGTTAAGTCCTGAGTCTGGAGTCCTGAGTCCTGAGTCGAAGTCAGGCGCTTCGCCAGGCCAAAGTCGGTGACGCGCGGCTGGTCCGCATCATCAATGAGGATGTTCGAGGGTTTCAGGTCCCGGTGCAGCACGCTGCACGAGTGCGCATACTGCACGGCTTCGGCAATCGTCTTGAGGTAAGTCGCTGCTTTGCGCGCCGGCAAAGGCCCGTCGTGGACGCACTGTGCCAAACTCCGGCCCGCGACAAAATCCATCGAGAAGAACGGCTGGCCAGCGTGTTCGCCCACTTCGTGAATGGCCACGATGTTGGGATGTTGCAGTTGCGCGGCGGTCTCGGCTTCGACGCGGAAGCGATGCATCTCGGCGGCGTTGGCGAGGTGGCCGCCCAGGATCATTTTGATCGCGACGAGGCGGTTGAGGCTGATTTGCCGGGCGCGATAGACCACGCCCATGCCGCCGCGGGCGATTTCCTCCAGCAGTTCATAATCCTTGAAGGCAAAGAGCGGGGCTGGCTTCGCGGGGTCCCCGAATTGGACGTCGCGTTCCTCAAAGGCGCTGTCCAAGAGGCAGGCGGCGCACAGCCCGTCGGGCGCGCAGCCACTCAAGGCTGCGCCGCACTTGCCACAGGTCGGTAGTTTCAGCGTTTCAGACATAACCGGATTGGTGTCCTCCGCTTGCTACAACTTTTTTGCCGCGACGTTACTGGCATTCACCAATCCGTGGCGGATGACCGATGCCAGATACCGCAACTCCTCTTCCACCTCGACGGGCGTCGTCACGGTTTGGGCGACTTCCGCCCGCAAGAGTTCACCGTAGCGCTGGCGCAACCGGTGGACCGCCACCTTCACCGCGCCCTCAGTCATGCCCAGTTGCTCCGCCATGGCCGCATAGGACAACGCGTTCTTCTCGCCCCAAACAAAGACCTTCAAGCGGTCGAACAAGTCGCGTCTGCCGGATTGCTCGAGTTCCGTCTGCAACGCCACCAGGGCCCGATCCAGCAAAACGGCCGCCCAGCCACGGTCATACAACGCGTCCGGGGGCTGATCCACGGCCGGCTCGGCGGTGAAACGGGATTCGGCCATTTCCTGATCCAGGGAGAGAATTTTCTGTCCACCCCCACGTTTTTCGCGGTTTACCCGTTTCCATTCGTTGATCAGGAAGTGTTTGAGCGAAGTGAGCAGGAACGTACGAAAGCGCCCGCGTTTGCGATCGGCCGAGCGAAGATAATTGAGTTCCAGCAACCGGGCGAAAAACTCCTGCGTGAGATCCTGCGAATCTTCGATGGTGTGCCCTTGACGCCGGACGTACGCGTAGAGCGGATACCAATAGGCGCGGCACAGCGACGCCAGAGCCTCCGCGGCCTGTGGCGAATTGTTCGCGCCCGCCTGCAGCACCACAGTCCAGTGCGTGGTGTTGAAGGCCGCGTCCGTGCTTTCCACGCCGGCAACGTTGGGGAGGATGTCAGCCATGGTTCATGGGTTCGCGGCAATTTGGATTTGGTGCTTTCTACAAGACAGACCCAACTTCGGCAATCTCATTCTTGCCAGCAGTCGCGGACGGGTTCGGGTCAAAGACGGGTGAGGCTCGGAGATTGGGCTTGCTGACGTATTCGACCGTCCAGGGTGGTAACGACGTGAGGCCTCTGCCGGAGCGCGAGCGGTCCCTCGCTCGCAGCGCGTCGAGGAACAAAGGCGGTTGGAATGATTCCAGGCGTTTGGCCGTGGCGAAGTGCTGCGGGCGAGGGACCGCCCGCGCTCCGCCTCACCCGCCTTTAATCGCACCCGTCGCGGACTGCCACGGTTGCAGAGGTGGGTGGGGACATAAGAACGAACATCGCGGGGCGGCTTGCAATCAGGAGCTTCGTTGGGAGGTTGTCACCAACGGAAGTTATGGGGCGGCGCGGCAGCAACGCCCTACCCCAGAGGGCACGCAGCGGCGTTAAGAGAATTTGAGGGCGGTGGAGGTGGGTCAAGGAGCGTCAGTGCGATCGGTCGGCGGATGCTAACCCGAACGTCCTTGGATTTGTTCCATGGCCCACTGCGCATGTTCGGCAATCAGCGGTTCGTGATCGGACGTGGCGTGGTTCAGGGCGGGCAAGCTGCTTTCATCCCCGGTATTGCCCAATGCCACGCAGACGTTCCGCAACAGACCGCGCCGTTTGGTTCGCAGCATCGGGGTGCCCGCAAACTTTGTTTTGAACCCGGCGTCGTCGAGTTGGAGCAGTTCGATCAAGTCCGGCGACGCCAGATCGGTGCGGGCATGGGGCTTCATCAAATTTCCTTCGCGGGCAAAACGATTCCACGGGCAGACGGCGAGGCAGTCGTCGCAGCCGTAGATGCGATTGCCAATGAGCGGGCGGAGTTCCAACGGGATCGCGCCCTTGAGTTCGATGGTGAGGTAGGAGATGCAGCGGCGCGCGTCGAGTTGGAACGGCGCGGTGATGGCCGCCGTCGGGCAGGCGGTGATGCAACGAGTGCAGGAGCCGCAGCGATTTCTCTCCGGTGCATCGGGCTCCAGTTCCTGGGTCGTGAGGATTTCCGCGAGAAAAATCCAGTTGCCGAGTTTGCGACTGATGACGTTGGTGTGTTTGCCGACAAAGCCCAGGCCGGCCCGTTGGGCGAAGTCGCGCTCCAGTATCGGCCCGGTGTCTGCATACCAAAGTGATCGTGTGTGTTCACCGCCGAGTTCATTCACGGTGGCGGTCAAGGATTTCAGGCGATCGGCCAGCACGTCGTGATAGTCGGTAAAACGGGCGTAGCGGGCCACCTCGCCGGAATGCGGAATGCGGAGTGCGGAGTGCGGAGTGGCCGTCGCATAGCTGACGGCCAGCATGATCGCGCTTTGCGCGCCCGGCAGCACCAGTTGGGGGTTCAATCGCTTGAGCGCGTTGCGCTCGAGCCAGTTCATTTCTCCGTGGCGTCCGTCGGCGAGCCACTGATGCAGGTGATGCGCGCTTTGTGGCGGTGCGGCGGTGGTGACGCGGCAGTCGTCGAAGCCGAGCACCAAGGCCCGTTGGCGGATTGCCTCCTTCATGGGCGCACAGCCAGCCGGGTGAAACGCAAAGGCATAGGGCGGCCCAGCCGCAACCGAATCCACTCCCTCTCCGCCATCGGCTGGAGGAGAGGGGCGGGGAGAGGAGGTGCGGTTGTCTTGGATGGCCCCTCTCCTCGGTCCTCTCCCCACTCCTTCGTCGCGGGGAGAGGAAGAAGAAGCCGCGCGCCAGAATCTTCGCAGGACGGGACGAAGTTGGGAGATGGCACTGCAAAGTTGCAAAGGCGCAACCAGACTTCTATGCCGTGTGATTTAACGTAGAGGAAGCAAAGGTCCTCGCAAAGGCCGCAAAGAAAAGTTGCCTCGACCTTTCTCGGGGCCATCCTCTGCGTCCTCTGCGTTAAAAAAAGCTTTACGCCTCTGCATCTTTGCGTCTTTGCGTTGAAGATCGGATTCATTTTCGCGCCGAGTTTGCGCAACGGAACTGGTTGATCACCTGTTGCCCAACTTCGCGGATGGAGCGGAACTCACTGTTCACCAGCACATCGGCCTGGCGATAAAACGGTTCGCGGGCCGCAAGCAGCGCGCGGATTTTCGCCCGCGGGTCGGACTCGTGGAGCAGGGGGCGATGCGTTTGGTTATGGACGCGCTCGTAGACCTTTTCTGGTGACGCCCAGAGGCAGATGACGAGGGCGTGTTGTTTGAGGCTGTCCAGATTGGCCGGGTTGACGGGCAAGCCCCCGCCAGTGGCGATCACGGTGCGGGTCCGGGTGGCCAGTTCCGCGACGAGTTGATGTTCCAGTTCGCGAAAGGCCGGCTCGCCGTTCTGCGCAAAAATCTCCGTGATGCTCTTGCTGGCGCGCGTTTCGATGAGTTCGTCGGTGTCGAGGAACTCAAAGCGCAACTGTTCCGCTACGAGCCGGCCGACGGAGGACTTGCCCGTGCCCATGAATCCAATCAGGGCGAGATTGACGATGTTACGGGCGGCAGTCACACGAACGAGTTAAGCGGTTTTGGCCGGGGTTGACACGTCTAAAGTCCAATAACTGAAGTCTGAAGCCCAAAGCCCAAAGTCTAAGCTCAATTGCCTGCCGTGGCATTACTGGGTTTGAAGCACTAGGTTTCAAACTTCAGGCTTTAGACTTCAAATGACGAAGTCGAGGGCGCTGGCGGGAGTTTGTTCGAGTTTGCGTGCGCGCTCGGCCAGATCAGCCAGGGTCACCCGCTCCATAATGGTCACGATGGCATCGCGGGTATCCTTCATCACGCTGCGGATGGCACAGCGGGATTCGTCCGGGCAGGAGCATTTTTCGTAAAAGTTCTCGCTCACGCAACTGACCGGTGCGAGCGCGCCTTCGATGTGGCGGACGATTTCCGCCAGATTGATGCGTTCGGGGCTGCGGCGCAGGCGATAGCCGCCAGCCACACCGCGTCTGCTTTCGACCAGGTGGGCGGATTTGAGGTCGTTGAGAATTTGTTCCAGGAAACGCTTCGGGATGTTCTGCTGCCGCGAGATTTCCTGGATGCGGACGACCGAGTCGTCTTCCTGAAAATCGCGGGCTAAAACCAGCAGCGCCCGGAGCGCATATTCTCCCCGAACGGAAAGCTTCATGAGCGCTAGTAAACAATCTCTATAAAAAGAGTCAAGTTTTTGGAATTACCTCATGAAATCTCTGAGTTAGCGCTCCGCCCTGACCGTTTGCGAACGAGATCAGGATCTAGCGTCAGACCAAGAGGGCGAACTTACTTCGTCTGGTAATACCTTTCCGCGTAATCCTGCACCATGCGACACGTGCTGAATTGGGTGACGAGCGTGGCCATGGCGCGGCGAATTTTTTGCAGCCACGCCTTGGGAATACCGTTCGCATCGCGATCGTAAAAACACGGGATCACCTGTTCAGAGAGGGCCTTGTACAGATTTGCGCTGTCCTGGCGATCCTGCTCCTCGACCGAACTGGGATGCGAGTCGTCCCCGATGGCAAAACCGTTGGTGCCATCGTAGCCTTCGCACCACCAGCCGTCGAGGATGCTCAGGTTCAAACAGCCATGAGCGCCGGCCTTCATGCCACTCGTGCCCGAGGCTTCGAGCGGTCGGCGTGGGTTGTTCAGCCAGATGTCGCAGCCGGAAACCATCTGGCGCGCGACGTGGACGTCGTAATTCTCGATGAACACCAGGTGACCCTTGAGGTCGCTGAACCGGCTGAGGTGAATGATGTGTTGGATGAATCGTTTGCCATCGT
Organism: Verrucomicrobiota bacterium; assembly: GCA_031406395.1. Classification (GTDB taxonomy): domain Bacteria; phylum Verrucomicrobiota; class Verrucomicrobiia; order Limisphaerales; family JADLHS01; genus JADLHS01. The sequence goes on from JANOHH010000309.1 coordinate 7,212, forward strand.
CGTCGCGGGGATGCGCCTTGCCGGCGAAGATGAATTGCACCGGGCGCTTTGGGTCACGCGTCAGGCGAACGATGTTCTCAAGCTGCTGGAAGACCAGTGGTGCGCGTTTGTAGGTGGCAAAACGCCGGGCGAAGCCGATCGTCAGGGCGTCGGGGTTGAGCAACTGGTCGAAGGCGATGAAGTCATCGTGGGTGACGCGTTGCTGCTGCAGGAGCAGGCGGCGCCTGGAAAATTCGAGCAACTCACGCCGCAGTTTGTAGCGCAACGCCCAGAGTTCCTCGTCGCTGACAAACTTGGGGTCGAGCATCTTTTTCCAGAAATCCGGTGAATTGATTTGATTGGCCCAGTCGTGGCCATTGCCGGTCTGCCAGAAGCGCGTGGTTTCGCCGGTGGCAGGGGACGTGGTGGGGGCGGAGTTGCCGTTGGTGAGGCGTTTGCGCCAGAACCGGCGCACCGTGCCCTTCATCCAGCCGGCGACGTGGACGCCGTTTGTAATGTGGCCGATGGGGACTTTTTCCTCGGCCACGCCGGGGTAAAGGCATTGCCACATGTGCCGGCTGACTGCGCCATGCAGTTTGCTGACGGCGTTGGCCGCCCGCGAAGCTTTGAGCGCGAGCACGGTCATGCAGAAGGGCTCGTGCGCATCCGTGGGCTTCACCCGGCCCAAGGCCATTAACTGTTCGGGCGAAAGCTTGAGCTGCTCGGCGAACTTATGAGCCGCGTAGGTCATCAGTTCGCTGTTGAACCGGTCGTGCCCAGCTTCCACCGGGGTGTGCGTGGTAAAAATGCATTCCGTTTTTGACGCCGCCAGGGCGTCGTCAAAGGTCCGACCGCCGGCCATTTTTTCGCGGATCAATTCCAGCGTGAGGAACGCTGCATGGCCTTCATTCATGTGGAAGGTGGACGGCTGCACGCCGATCGCGCGCAATAACCGCACCCCGCCGACCCCGAGGATGAGCTCCTGCATGATACGGGTGGTGCTGTCGCCGCCATAGACGCGTTTGGTGAGGTCGCGGAAATACGGTTCGTTATCCGGGTGGTTGGCATCGAGCAGATAGACCGGCACGCGACCCACATTCGCACGCCACGCCAGCAGTTTGACGTCGGACAGGGCGATGGGCACGGAGACAACCAGCGGTTTCCCTTGCGCGTCTACCACGGGCTCCATCGGGAGATTCTTTGGCTCCAAGCGCGAATAGAATTCCGTCTGCCAGTTGTTATGATCCACGGCTTGCTGAAAGTAGCCTTCGCGGTAGAACAGGCTGATGCCGCAAAAGCCAAGGCCGAGATCGCTGGCGGCCTTCATGTGATCGCCGGCGAGAATGCCGAGACCGCCGGCGGCGATGGGCAGGGTTTCGTGAAAGCCAAACTCGGCGGAGAAATAGGCGACGGGGTTTTTGAGCAGAGCCGGAGCGTGCTTCGCACCCCAGGTCTTTTTGTCGCTCATGTAGCTCGCGAAATCCTGAAGGACCTGGCGCACGTGGCTGGCGAAGTCCGGGTCCTGCAGCCGGGCGCGCAATTCAGTCTCGGACACCTCATGCAATATGGCGACGGCATTGTGATACAGATTCTGCCAGCTGCGCGGCGAGAGTTCCTGAAACAGTTCCTGGGCTTCCTGATCCCAAGTCCACCAGAGATTCCGGGCAAGTTGGTTTAGCCCTTGAACGAGCGACGTGACTTCGTCTGACGACAGCGGTTTGTTGGCCATAGCTTAATTAAATAAAATATCCGATTGAATTATTCTCCAATTCGTTGGCAGCGTAGTAGCCGGATGCGTGCCTCGCAAACAAAAATGCCTTTTTACAAGTGATTCCCTGATTGCTAAGGTGGCGAAAATAATACGGGGTGAACAAATACTGGCACGCCATCAACATCGGGTTTCAGAACCATCTGACCTACCGGTTCAATTTTCTCGCGCGCACTTTGTTCGGCTTCATCCCGCTGCTGGCCGTGGTCTATCTCTGGCGAACCATCTTTGTGGGCAAAGGCGCGGACGCCACCATCTCCACGTTCACGCTGGCGGAGATGACTTCGTATTATCTCATCGCGACCATCGTGGACGCGCTCACTGCGGTGAATGAGGACGACTGGCAGATCGCCGCCGACATCAAGGACGGCAACATCAGTCAGTTCCTGCTCAAGCCGGTAGATTACCTTTATTTTCGCTTCTGCCTCTACCTATCCGGCCGGCTCACCTATATCGCCGTGGCGGCCCTGCCGATCGGACTGTTGATCTTTTCCTTGCGAGAGTTCTTCGTGTTGCCCCCAGACTCGCTCACGTTCGGGCTATTTCTGGTCTCCCTGATCATGACCGCCCTGCTGCAATTTCTACTCTCCTATGCGATGGCCATGCTGGCGTTTTGGGTGCTGGAGGTTTCCACGTTTATTTTTATCCTCTACGCCTTTGAATACATTGCGAGCGGTCATATGTTTCCGCTCGATATTCTCCCGCCGGTCATCAAACAAGCGCTCTATTTCACGCCGTTTCCCTATCAGCTCTATTTTCCGGTGGGCGTTTACATGGGCAAAATCACCGGCACAGAACTCGTCCACGGGTTGGCGATGCAAGCCGGATGGGTCGTGGTGGCGTATTCCGTCGCGCGCTTTGCCTGGCATCGCGGCATCCGGAAATACTCCGCCGTTGGTGGCTGAACGATGAGTCGAGAGTCGAGAGTCGAGAGTCGAGAGCCAGGCGTGCCGGCAAGCGCGGCGCCGACCCTCGGCTCTCGTCCCTCGACCCTCGTCCGCTACTTCGGTACTGGCGCCGGTTCCGGTCCGCGGGCTGCTCGCCATCGCCGGCCTGTGCTTCGCG
>JANOHH010000349.1:0-6646 GCA_031406395.1 Verrucomicrobiota bacterium
AGCGCCTTCGCCGAGCGCCAAACCAAAGCGCAGACGGATACGGCACGTTTGTTCCGCTCCGCCGGCATTGATGCGATCCAATTGCGCACCGACCAAGCCTATGGCGCCGCGCTGGCAAAGTTTTTCGAGACACGGGAGAAACGGAGATTGAGGGGATGAGTGTGAGTCTACAGTCTGAAGTCCAACGTCTAAAGCCGGACGCCACTTGGACTGCGCTGGCAGAGCGCAGCGGCGACAGTGCTTTGCTGCTCCACAAAAAGCGGCGGCGCGCTTCGCTTGCCGCGGCAGTTCAACACCTGTGGAACATCCGCCCGCACCCCTGCCCTCTCCCCCAGGCGAGGGAGAATTTTTCGCCAGCCGCATGTACGAAGGAACTCATGCGCAATTCTTTCGCCCTTCGCTTCGCACAACCAAAGCGCGGTGACAGGTGGGTTGATTCCCGGATAGGCAGAGACGTCCGCTTGCTGTTTCCTCTCCCCGGGGGAGAGGGTCAGGGTGAGGGCGGACGTAACCCCTAACTCATGGCCACGAACCAAACAACATCCTTCGTCGCCACGAACGCGAACGACATCCGCGATATCAAGCCACCGGTCGAGATTTCCAGTGGCTGGGAGTGGCTTTGGTGGGGACTGGCGGCGCTCGCCATACTGAGCCTCGCGATTCTGGCCTGGCGTTGGTGGCAGAAACGGCAGGCGCAAGTCCCGGTCATGCCGCCGGTGCCGGCGCACGTTCGCGCGAAGCAAAAGCTGCAGGATGCGCTCGCGCTCATCGCGCAACCGAAGCCCTTTGTCATCGCGGTATCCGACACCACGCGTTACTATCTTGAAGAGCGATTCGACTTCCACGCCCCCGAACGCACGACTGAGGAATTTCTGTATGAGTTGCAACGCACCGATTTGGTCACCCGCGACCAAAAGGCCAGCCTAGGTGATTTCCTCCAAAGCTGCGACCTGGTGAAATTTGCCAAATACGAACCCGGCGAAACAGAGTTGCGCGAACTGTACGGCTCCGCGCTGCGGCTCGTCGAGGAAACCGAGCCGCATGAGGTCCAAAGTCTCGAGTCCAAAGTCCAAAGTCCACAGCCCGCATGACTTTCGCCCATCCCTATCTGCTCCTGTTGCTCCTGCTGCTGCCCTTGGCGGCCTGGCTGAAGGGGCGACGCGGTCAGCCGCCGGCATTTGTTTATTCATCGGTGCAATTGCTGCGCGCGGTCACAAATGTCACGCGGGCGCGGTACGGCGGATTACTCGCCGCGCTCCGCTGGCTGGTGCTGGCGTTGTTTATCATCGCGCTGGCCCAGCCGCGGTTAACGAAATTCGATTCCACCAAAGCCACCGCCAGCGGCGTGGACATCGTGGTCGCCTTCGACCTGTCCGGCAGCATGGCGGCGGAAGATTTTGAGATTCGCGGGCAGCGGGTCAATCGGGTGGAAATGGCGCGTTCCGTATTGAAAGGGTTCATTGATGAGCGACCCAATGACCGTATCGGGCTGGTGGCGTTTGGCACACAGGCATTCATCGCATCGCCATTAACGTTGGATCATGATTTCCTGTTGAAGAACCTCGAACGGCTCGACCTGAATTCGATCAACGGCAATCAAACCGCCATCGGTTCGGCGCTGAGCACGGCGGTCAACCGGTTGCGCGAGGTAAAGTCCAAGAGCAAGATCGTGATCCTGATGACGGACGGACAAAGCAATGCGGGCAAGGTCGCGCCGTTAACGGCCGCGGAGGCCGCTCAAGCGCTCAACGTCAAAGTCTACACCATCGGCGTCGGCACCCGCGGCCAGGCACCGATGCCGGCCACGGACATGTTCGGTCGCCGCGTCTATCAAATGGTGCCAGTCGACATTGACGAGGATACGTTGACCAAGATCGCTGATATGACGGGCGGTAAATACTATCGCGCGGACAACGCGGAACGATTCCAAAAGATTTACGCCGAAATTGACAAGCTCGAGAAGACCGAGGCCGACGTAAAGAAGTTTGCCCAACACACGGAGCTATTTGCGTGGCTGATCACGCTCGGCCTCCTGCTGCTCACGGCCGAAATCGCGCTGGGGCAAACCGTGTTGAGGAGGTTGCCGTGACGTCAGGGCCTAAAGTCTTTGGTCTAATGTCCAAGGTCGTCGTAGCAATTGCCCCTTACGGATGGCGACTGACTTTGGACTTTAGGCTTCAGACTGGAGACTTAAAAAAATGAATTTCGCCTACGGACATATTCTCTGGCTGTTGCTGGTGATTCCGCCGCTGTTGCTCGTGTTTTTCTGGTGGGCCAACCGGGAACGGCAGCGGCTGATGAACCAATTCATCCAGGCCCGACTGCTACCCGGTTTAATTTCCGGCGTGTCGCCAACTCGGCTGAAGGTGCGGTTCGCTTTGTTAATTACGGCGGTCACTCTGGTGCTGATTGCCTTGGCCCGCCCGCAATGGGGCTTTACTTGGGAAGAATCAAAGCAGAAAGGCTTGGACATCGTCGTGGCCATCGACACGTCCAAGAGCATGTTGGCGGAGGATATTGCGCCCAATCGCCTCACTCGCGCCAAGCTCGCCGCGCTGGACTTGATGCAGCAGGCCAAGTCGGATCGTCTTGGCCTCGTCGCCTTTGCGGGCGGCGCGTTTTTGCAATGCCCTCTGACGATCGACGACAATGCGTTTAGGCAAAGCGTCGAATCGCTGGACGTTAACATCATCCCCCAAGGCGGAACGGCGGTCGCGGAGGCAATCACGACGGCGCTGACGGCCTTCAAGGAAGGTGACAATTTCAAAGTGCTGGTGCTCTTTACGGACGGCGAGGACAACGATGAGAATGCGGTTTCCGCCGCCGAGGCGGCCGCGAAGGAGGGCATGAAAATTTTCACTATTGGGATCGGGACGGCGGAGGGCGAGTTGCTGCGGGTGAAGGACGCCAAAGGCCGGACGGATTACATCCGCGATGCCGAGGGCAATGTGGTGAAATCACGCTTGAACGAAGGCTTGCTCCAGCAGATTGCCGGCGCCACGGAGGGCGGGTTCTATCTGCCCCTGCGCGGCGCGAAGACGATTGATACCCTCTACGAGAAGGGGCTCGCCCCACTGCCGAAATCCGAGGGCCAGGAGAAGTTGGTCAAACGCTTCCTCGAGCGCTATCACTGGCCGCTCGGACTGGCTCTCCTGCTACTTCTGATTGAGGTGCTGCTGCCGGAGCGCCGGCGCGCGAAGTCGCAAACCGCCAACTTCTCCGTGTCCGTTTCGGCCGTGCTGGCGACGTTCGTGCTCCTGCCCGCAGTCGCAGGGGCATCCCCCGCAAGTGCGTTGAAAGCATTTCACGGCGGGCAATTCACCAACGCGCTCACGGAGTATGAGCGCTTGCTCACGGACCAGACCAAACGGCAAAAGCCGGTAGACCCGCGGCTGCACTTCAATGCCGGGGCGGTCGCCTATCGTGCGACAAATTACACCGCCGCCATTCAGCATTTTACCTCCGTGCTTTCGGCCCCGGACATCAAGCTGCAGGCCAATGCGTATTACAATCTGGGCAACGTGCATTTCCGCCTCGGTCAGCAGGCGGAAAACTTGGACAAGCTGGAGGAATCCTGGAAGGAAGCCATCAACCAGTACCAACATGTGCTGGCTTTGGAAAAAAGCGATCCGGATGCGACCTTCAACCTGGCGTTTGTCGAAGCGCAGGTGAAGCAGATCGCATTGATGCGGGAACTGGCCCGGCAGGCGAAGGCCGCCGCCGACACCGCCACCCGCCAGAGAAATTATCGTCGAGCACGAGAAATCATGGAGCAACTCCTGCAGGGCAATGCGGCTGCCAAACCGTTTGAAGAGTTCACCAAGAAACTGAAAGACATTGATGAGATTACAAATCCTAGTCAGCCTTAGCCTGCTGCTCCTTACGCTGTCCGGCGCGTGGGCGCAGCCGGCCGATGAATTCTTTCACGGCGGCGCGCAGCGTTATCTGACCAACGATGTCCCGGGCGCGCTCGAGGTGGTCACCAACGGACTGCAACGCTTTCCCGAAGACGCCAAGCTCAAAAAGCTTTACGAACTGCTCAACCAAAAACAACAGCAACAGCAGAACCAAAAGGATCAAAAGGACCAAAAGCAAGACGAGCAGCAAGATCAAAACCCGAAGGATCAACAAACGAAGGACGAGCAAAAGCAGGAACCTTCAAAGAAAGACCAGCAAAAGAAACCCGACGAGCAGAAAAAGCAATCGGAGCAGGATAAAAAAGATCAATCGAAAACGGAACAGCAACCCAAGTCCGGCGACAAATCAAAGGACAAGCCGGACGAGCAAAAGGAACCCGGCGAACCGCAGCAGGTGGCCGCCCACGCCATGACGCCGCAGGAAGCCAAACAACTGCTCGACGCGCAGAAGGACGACGAACAGGTGCTGCAGTTCCAACCGCAAGGGGAGCCGAAAAAGCGGGAACGACTGCTCAAGGATTGGTGAGATCGCAGCGGCCGCGATGTGGTTCGGCCGACGCAACAGCAGGCCAGCGAAGTCCCGGGCGCGCACGCAATCACCCGTTCATGAAAAAAGCCACGGCTTGCGCCGTGGCTGACAAAGATTGTCTGGCTTGTGCGGTCAGACCTTGGCGGCCTTGGCGGGTTTCTCCCCCTTCGCGGCCCGAGGCTTTTCAGCGACCGGGGCGGCTTCAACTTTCTCGGGACGACGGCCGCGCTTCTCCGTCCGCGCGTCGGGTTTATCCGCCGGAGCGGCGACGACCATTGGAGCGGGCGTGGTGCTTTCGACGCGAACCTTGAGCGTGCCTTTGACTTCCGCTTGCAGGTGGAGTTCGATTTCGTGTTCACCAAGGGTCTTGATCGGGTGCTCGAGATAAATTTTCTTCTTGTCCAAGGACACCTCGAACTGATGCTTGAGTTCGTCGGCGATCATCCCGGCGGTCACCGCACCAAACATCTTGCCGTCTTCGCCCGCCTTGACCTTAATAACACACACCAGCTTCGCGAGACCCTTGGAAAGCTCGGTCATGGTGTTGAACTCGTGGGCTTCCCGCTCGGCGCGGCGCGTGCGCAGGGCTTCAAGCCGCCGCTTGTTACCCTGCGTCACCGGGATGGCGAGGCCTTGCGGGAAAAGGTAATTGCGCGCGTAACCGGCGGCAACTTTGACTTGATCGGATTCACCGCCGAGGCCGACGATGTTGTGAGTAAGGATGACTTCGGTCTTCATAAAATTGTTAAACGTTGCAAGTTGGAGTTGGAGAAAAACAAAAACGGTCACTTACCGGTCCATCAAAACGGCACGTCGTCACTTTCGGGCGGGCCATCGCCTTCGAGGGGTTCCGCCGCGGGAGCCGTGGCGGCGGGCCGGGAAGGACGCGGTGCACTAGGAGTTTCCGGAGCGCCGCCGTCACCGCCTTTGGAATCAATGAAGGAAAAACTTTCGAGGACCACCTTGAGTTTGCTCACCTTTTGCTTGGTGGTCTTGTCCTCCCACGAGTCAAGTTTGAGGCGACCTTCGACCAGCAACGGGCGGCCCTTCTTCATATACTGGGCAATGACCTCCCCCTGCCGCCCCCAAGCTTCGACGTCAATGAAATTAACCTCTTCCTTCTTCTGACCGTCTTCGCCCGTCCAACTCCGATTCACCGCCAGGCCGATCTTGGCGACGGCGGTGCCTTTGGGCGTGTAGCGCAATTCCGGATCGCGGGTCAGGTTGCCGGCGAGAATGACTTTGTTAAAACTGGCCATGGGGCCTTCGGGTACTGCGAATATTACTTCGCGGGTTTGGGTTCGGGCGAATGGGTGAAAATGACGCGGAACACTTCTTCGTTCAGCGCGAACTTGCTGCGCAAGGCCGCGATCGCCGCGGGCGCGCTGGTGAAAATCACATTCGCATAGAAGCCGGCCGTGTGCTTCTTGTCCGCGACGCGAGCGTAATTTTTCCGGTCCATTTTCTGGACGGTTTCGACTTTGCCGCCAGCGGCGGTAATGTCAGCGGAGATCTGGTCGAGGGTATCTTTGATGCCCTCTTCCTTCGCCGCCGAATTCAAAATGAACAAACCTTCGTATCGTTTCACTGCTTCTTTCCTTCGTTTGTGGAGTCTTCAATGACTCCGTTAAACTGGCTCATTGCTTTCTGCAAACCGTGCGCGATCCAACATTCAACCTGATCCGCCGCACGTGCCAAAATCTTTTCCATCACCGCCGCTTCGACTGCGCTCAACCGTCCGAGTACGTGGCCGGTGATCTCACGCAAGCCGTCCTTGCGGCCGATGCCGATGCGCAACCGTGAAAACTCTTTCGAGTCCAGATGCGTCGCGATTGATTCCAGTCCATGATGACCGCCACTACCGCCACCACCGGGTCGCAGCCGGATTTCCCCAATCGGCAGGTCCGCGTCGTCCACAACCACCATCAGGCTGGACACGGGCAACTGATAAAACCTGACCAGCGCCCCAACCGCCTCGCCGCTCGCGTTCATAAACGTTTGCGGCCTGCATAAAACTATCCGCGCTCCGTTTCGTTCCGTTCGCGCAATCTGCGATTGAAACTTTTTCCCGGCGCTCCACGCCGCGTTCCATTTCCCCGCCAGCAGTTCTGCCAGCATGAACCCTGCATTGTGCCGCGTGCGGGCGTACTCAGCGCCCGGATTTCCCAAGCCCACGATAATCCGCATATCTTCCATGCGC
>JANOHH010000360.1:0-3279 GCA_031406395.1 Verrucomicrobiota bacterium
CACCGCGCTATCACCACTGATCGGATAGCCTTTGATCACGGTCACCTGTGGGCCATTAACACTTTGGACCGTTATCGGCTTGGTCACAGCTACCCGGTTGGTGAGTGCTTCATTCACCACCCGGCCGCCTGTCTGATAAACTCCGTTGGTCACCAGGATTTGGTCGCCGGCCGCGGCCACGTCAACAGCGTCTTGAATGTTTGTGGCCGCTTCGGTCCAGTTGGTGTATGGCGATGTAGGGCTGGCGCTGTTGAGATCCACATAGCGCACCGTCGCCGAGGCATTTATCGAATGGTAAGCTAGGAGGCTGGCTGCAAGTAGAGGATTGTGTTTTTGCATATTGGGTGCACTTGAGGCTGAACGAGAAAAAGTTACGCGGTTGGCAGCTTCCACGGCGCGCGATAGGGTCGGCGGACCCACTGGGCAACCTCGGCGTCCCCCACCACTTCCTGCTGCTTCGGATCCCAGTAGACCTTTTTGCCGGTACGAATGGCGATGTTGCCCAGATGACAGACGGTAGCGGAGCGATGGCCAACCTCGACGTTGCAGATCGGGTCCTGCCGGCTCTTGATGCAATCCAACCAATTCTGATGGTGATCCTTGCTGGCGTAGAGCCGCACCGATTTGTCGTCCAGCGGCTGGGTGAGGATGCCATCCGGAGTGGATTCAACGTTGCCGCGACTGACAAAGATCGTGCCGCGCTCCCCCTCGAACGTGGTGCCGGCCCGGTACTTGTCGCTGCCACCGTTGCAGAGCACCACCGTGCCGTCGGCATATTTGTAGGTCACGTCAAAGGTCTGCGGGGTTTCGTAATATTTTTCCGCGTTGTAAACGGCGGTGCCTTCGATTTCCACCGGGCCGCTCGCGTCCATGCCCAACCCCCATTGCGCGATGTCGAGATGATGGGCGCCAAAGTTGGTCATCTGACCGCCGGAATAATCCCAGAAAAAGCGGAACAGGTAGAAAACATGATTCTTGTTGTAGGGCCGCTGCGGCGCCGGGCCCAGCCACATCTCGTAATCGAAGCCTTCGGGTGGTGCGCTGTCGGGGACGACGGGCGGTTTGGCTCGCTCCAGATAATTCACGGCCGGCAGACCCACTTTGATCGTCTTGATCTTTCCGAGGCGACCGGAGCGGACATATTCGCAGCCTTTGAGAAACTTGGCATCGGAACGTTGCTGACTGCCGGTCTGAAAAACGCGTTTGGTGCGGCGCACGACGTCCACCAGCACGCGCCCCTCGTCAATGAAGAGCGTGAGCGGTTTCTCGCAATACACGTCCTTGCCGGCCTCGCATGCGTGGAGCGCGGGCAACGTGTGCCAGTGGTCGGGCGTGCTGATCAGGACGGCGTCAATGGATTTGTCCTCGAGCAATTTCCGGTAGTCGCCAAACACCGCGCACGGCCGGCCATTGGCTTTCTCGACGCGCGCCCTGGCGGTTTGCGCTCGAGTCTGGTCCACATCGCACACGGCGACGGCGTTTTTCATCAGTGCCTGGAGATTGCTGTTGCCCTGCCCACCGGTGCCAATGAACCCGACGCGAATGAATTCGCTGGGATTCTGGCCGGTGGCGGCCTTGGTGCGATTCAGAAAAAGGTTCGGGCCCGCGACGCCCAGGCCGGCAAGGAGAGCGACCTTGCGGGTGGTGCGCAGAAAGTCCCGGCGGGAAACGACGGTGGGCTTCTGCTCCGGAGGAGTTTGTTTTGGGTTCATAATTCTTCGGGCGCCTTTTCTCAGGCCAGACTTGGGACTCCAAAGCCATTGCGATATTCACGCTTGAGATACTGGTTGGCCTCGTGGTCCTTAAAGCGTTCGGTCTTGGGATCAAATTCCAGCGAGCGGCCCAGACGGTAGGCGATATTGCCCAAGTGGCAATGCACGCAGGAGAGATGGCCGGCTTCGGTGGAGACCGGCATGTCCGCCGGGTTGCGCGAGTGCACGGCCTTGAAGAAGCGCTGCCATTTGTTCCCGAGCTCCGGCTTGGCTGCATCCGTCGGCACCGGAATGGCCTCGCGTTCCGTCATTTTGCCTTCCTTGTAGGAGAAGAAGCCCTTCTCCCGCACATAGAAACCTTTTGTGCCGTAAAAACTGTTGCCGCAATTCCCGCCATCAAATTCCTGGAAGGACCCGAGGTTCCGCACCTCGAAAGTCATAATCGAGCCGTCGGCGTAGGTGAAGTTCGTGGCTTGCGTATTCGGCGTCTGGCCGGCGTCGTTCAAGCCGTAACGTCCGCCGGAACTGTAAGCCTTGATCGGCAGGCCGCGATTGTGGCCCCAGCAGGCGATATCCATCTCATGTACGCCCTGGTTGCCGATTTCGCCATTGCCGTATTCCCAGAAATAGTGCCAGTCGTAATGGACGTAGAGGCCGGGTTTCTTGCGGTCCACGTTAATCAGGAACTCGTGCTCCCGCGAAGGTCCTTCCCACAAGTTCCAGTCCAGATTGGCCGGCACCGGGCCGGATTTACCATGGCCGATCGGACCGCGATTGCCGTTCTTGTAAACGTAACCGCGCGATTCCACGATCTCGCCAATGAAACCTTCGTGCATCAGTTTCATGTCGCGCATCAGCGTCGCATTCGTGCGGCTCTGCGTGCCATGCTGCACGATGCGCTTGTATTTCGCGGCGGCAGCCACGACTTGCCGGCCTTCATAAATGTTGTGCGACAGCGGTTTCTCGACGTAGACATCCTTGCCCGCCTGGCACACCCACACCGCCGCCAGCGAATGCCAGTGATTCGGCGTCGCGATGGTCACGGCATCAATATTCTTGTCCTGCAGTGCCTCGCGGAGGTCCTGATAAAGCTTGGGCGCATTACCCTGGGCGTCGGTCACCAACTTCGCGCCCCGCTCCCGCACCTCCGAATCGACATCGCACAACGCTACATACTCGGCGTCGTCCTTCATCTTCAGGATGTCGTTGATGTGCGAACGGCCCTGGCCGTTAAAGCCGATAGTACACATGCCGATGCGGCTGTTGGCCCCAAATACTTTCCCCTTTGCCATCATGCCGCCAACGATGACTGCTGCTGTCGTTTTGCCGATAAATTGTCTGCGCGTGAGTTTCATGATGGGTTTTGGGTTGGCGTTCGTGATTTCAAGCATTCTTCGCGGCTGGGATAATCGTTGTCAATGGCATCCGACGCCCGATTGTAGGAATTCTTCAGGCAGCGTTGACACGCGTCACCCTCTCACGTCAAATTTGGCTGCCCCGTCATGAGTAACTCAATTCGCGAATTCGTCGAGCACCTGCCCATTGTGGATGTGCATGAGCATCATCT
>JANOHH010000470.1:0-1672 GCA_031406395.1 Verrucomicrobiota bacterium
TGGTCGTATTTGCGATGCGGCTGGCCAAGACGAAAAAGTTCATGCCGGCCGGCATGATGCTCGTCGTCACCATCCTCGCGCTGGCGTTGCGGAATATTAATTTCTGACCGGCGCTCCCTCGGAACCATGAATCTCCTGCCGTTTGAGAATTTACCGGCCTACAAGCCGCGGCGCTTCGTGCCCGCGAAAATTGACCTGGGCGCTTGGGCGCAGCTTGCGCCGCTGTTCGATCAACTTGAGACCCGCGCCACCCAGTGCGCCACCGTCGCGGAGCTGGAATCCTGGCTCGTGGATTGGAGCGAACTCACCGCCGCGCTGGACGAGGAGGGCGGCCGGCGCTACATCGCGATGACGTGCCACACGGACAACGCCGACGCCGAGAAGGCTTATCTGCAGTTCGTCGAGCACATCGAGCCCCAGATCAAGCCGCGCCAGTTTCAACTGGAGAAACGGTTCATGGCTCATCCGCTGCGGGCGGAGCTGCCCATGCCGCGCTACGAGGTCTTCCTGCGCGACACGCAGAATCATATTGAGTTGTTCCGTGAAGAGAATGTGGCGCTGGAAACCGAGGAGGCTAAACTTACCCAGCAATATCAGAAACTCAGCGGCTCGCTCTCGGTGCAATTTCGGGGCGAGGAAAAAACCCTGGTTCAGATGGGCAAGTTGCTCGAAGAACCGGACCGCGCGTTGCGGCAGGAAGCCTGGGAACTGGTGTCGCAGCGGCGACTTAAGGAGTGCGAAAAGTTTGACGATCAATTTGAGGCGTTGCTCAAACTCCGCGAGCGCATCGCCAAGAATGCGGGCTTTGACAACTATCGCGACTACGCTTTTCGCCGCATGGGCCGGTTTGATTACACACCGGCTGACTGCGTGAAGTTCCATGACGCGGTGGCCACCGAGGTGATGTCCGTCGTCCGCGAATTGCAGGCGCAGCGTCGTCAGCAGCTCGGTCTGGACCGGCTTCGTCCGTGGGACGCGTCCGTTGACCCGCTGAATCGTCCGCCGCTCAAGCCGTTTGAAAAGGTCGGCGACATGGTCTCCCGCACGCAAAAGATTTTCGACCAACTGGACGGCGAACTCGCGGCTGGCTTCCGTCAGATGCAGGACCTGCATCTGCTCGACCTCGATAATCGCAAGGGCAAAGCGCCGGGGGGCTATCAATCCACGCTTGCCGAATCTCGGTTGCCGTTCATTTTCATGAATGCGGTGGGTCAGCAGCGGGATGTGGAAACGATCTTGCACGAGGCGGGTCACGCCTTTCACGCGCTGGCCGCTCGCGCGGAAGATTTACTCCCGTATCGCAACAGTCCGCCCATCGAGTTCTGTGAAGTGGCTTCGATGAGCATGGAATTGATCGGCGCGGAATTCTTGGAAAAGTTTTATCCGCCAACCGAGGTAGGGTCATCGCGCTGCGATGACCGCGCCGCGTCCAGCGGCGCAGCGGCCGTCGGCTCGGCGCCGGCGGGTACGCCGCAGCGCAGCGTCCCTACCCAATCATCCGATGCGAACCGCGCCCGACGGACGCATCTCGAAGGGATCATCAGCGTTCTCACTTGGATCGCGACGGTGGATGCTTTTCAGCACTGGATCTATACGCATCCCGGCCACAACCGGACTGAGCGCGCCGGCGCGTGGAATGCCCTGATGGATCGCTTTTCTGGTGACGTGGACT
>JANOHH010000515.1:0-2986 GCA_031406395.1 Verrucomicrobiota bacterium
CAGTGTGGCCCTGCGGGATGCCATCGCGGCTGTGGGCGTGCCGACGATCGAGATTCACCTCTCAAACACCCACGCACGCGAGGAATTCCGGCACAAGTCGCTCATCGCTCCCGTTTGCCGCGGACAAATCGCCGGGTTTGGTGTGATGTCGTATGTCTTGGCCGTGGATGCGGCAGTCAATCTGGATTAACCTCCGCCGGATCCGATTCGCGGCTTAGTCTTTGGGGGATGCTGCGGCTTTTCCCTTGATTCATCAATCAACCTCGCCCAGCACAATGGATGCGCGGCCGTATCACGAGTGCCGCCGTGATTTGTCACCGGACGGGAAGCAACTCATTTATTTCGCCATGGATGGCCGGTGGGAATCGGAAATCAAAGGCGTGTGTTCGACAATTCTTTTGGGATACGCCCACCTCGTACCTGCCGATCCAGCCGGTTTACTTTTTGAATGCGGACTGAATTTCTACCAGGGAAACCCCAAGCGTTGCACGCGCGACGGCATCCAGCGAAGCTTCCGAACCGCTCAGGTGAATCGTGCGGTGGACATGTGTCAGGCTCTTGCCCGGTGGCAACGCCGCCGCGGGCGATGAGGATTCCAGTTCGTAGAACGGCCCCAGGGGTTTCGCGCCCGGCGACGGCGCGCCATCGTTGTAGCTGTTCGCGGCATCACCGCTAAAGGGCTTGTCCTGGATCTTCCAAAGGGAATTCACGTAGTCCGTTACACCGGCGGGCTGCGTGAACTGCACAATCGTCAGCACTTGGTTCGCCGCGTCGTAGCTGCCCAGCACGGCTTTGCTACGCTTCGGGCTGATGCCGATTTTGCTGCGATAATTGCCGTCGCCGCTGAAAAACACGACGTCGTCCTTCACCACCAAGCGCTCAGCGGGAACGCTTCCAAAATAATCCGAGGTCACCTTCACACCCAATTCCGATTCCGGCCCGGCCTTGATCGGCACCACAATCGTTGTGGCCGGCGATGGATTGAACATTCCGAGAATCCACACCGAGAGCAGGCCGGATTTTTTCTCCCACGGTTCTGTTCCGGCATTCCGGATCTGGTTGACGGTTTCGTAGGCGACGAGGTTGAGGTCCTTGGCGAACTTGACGCGCAGATGGATCGCTGCGCTTCGGGCCGTGAGTAATTGGACTTCCCGATCCACCTTTACTTCGAAGCGCGTGCCGGACTAATTCGTCACGGCGAACTCGGCCCGAAAGGTGGCGGCGGATTTCGACTGCTTCGCTACTTTAAACGGCAGAGTGTCTATCACCGCCGGCGTAAACCAATCGCTGAGTTCGAACTTCGCGCCCTTGGCAAAGAAGATGGAGAATTGTCCGCCTTCCGGTCCGAGCCAGAAGCGATCCTCGCCGCCAAAGACGTTGATGTGGGGTTGGATTTTCCCCGACGCGATCAGTTCGCGATTGATCCAGCCATAACTCAGACCGGAGTCGCCGCCAGAGGTGCTGGTCATGACGCGTCCCTGCCAGGCGGGGGACACTGCGACTTTTGCCAGACCGGCGGGGTCGCCCAGCACGATGAGCGAGGTGTGTTTTTGAAGAAACGCAGTGTCATCGCCAAAGTTGGCCGCGCGGGCTTTGCCCGGTGAGGCACCGGTCGCGAGCGCCGAGGCGAGGATTCCAGTTTGGATGGATTTCATGAGCAGGGTTTTATTTTTCATAATGCCGATCACGATTTCATGGTACACGGGGATTCGGAATTTGCCTACCACTGCCGGAAGGTTGGCGCGGTTGATTTTGCTTTCTGGCCTTGATGGCTGCGGAGAGTTTCAACGCCTTTTCCAGGCTGACGATTGGCCGCGCGGCTTGATTCGGCAGTGCGGGGCGGTTGTGCGTCGCGCCCGGCTTGGCGTACCAGTAAGTGACGGCGGAATAGCCGAGCAAGTCCCACGGTTGGCGAATGTCCACGCCGAAGGAGGATTCCATGTCGAACACGAGGCGTTCCTTAAAGGGAATGGCGTCCAACGCGCGCGTTCGGGTGCCGATGTTGTAACCCTGGGTGTCTTCGTTCACGCCGCCCACACGAACGTTGGCGAGGAACGGGGTGCTGAATTCATCGGCGCGCGTCGGGTTTTCACCCCCAGCCCAGCCGTAATAATCCTCCGAGCCCGTGCCGAAGTGGGTCGGGAATCCCTTGGCCCAGGCGCCATCCACGTAAATCTTCTCGTCGCCTTCACCCCACCAGCCAGCCTGTGGATTCAGGACGGTCCAATTGTCGCCGACGTAAACACCCCGACCCCGGATTTCAATGAAGTTCCAGTCGCGGAACGGCGCGCCGGGCACAAGCTCGTCCGGACGCCAGCGCGCGTAGAAATGCATCGACGCTTCGTCCCACTGCCACGCGGAGATGTCGGCTTGAATCGCAGCATTAACCGGCGTCTTGCCCAAGTTGGTCAGGCGAATTTCACCCGCGTACTGGTACGGCAACACCCAGCGGCAGACCATCGTGCCATCGGCCATCACGGTGCGCTGGAAGGTTTGAAACGGATGCAACGAGTCGGCACAGCAAAAGAAATCGCCCACCGGCGTCCAAACCGTTTCCTCCCCGTCGAACGTCATCGTCAATACGGTGGAGCGTAGCAATGCCGGGTTGGCCGAAGCGCCCGGCAGGCGAATAGTGAATTGCCGCACGGCCTGCGAACCAGCCGGCAACTTCAGCGACAGTTTTCCGCCCGGCTTGAGGGTGGCAGATTGCTTGGATGCCCCCAAGTGCTCGTCCGGTGGCGCGGTCAGAATCCGGCCCGCGACGGCGAGTTCGTTGGCGGCCGCGGCGTGCATTTCGCGGGTGAAGGTTTCGACCTTGGTCCCGGCCGGATACGCCCGGTAGTTGATGATGTTGTAGAAAGCCTTTTCCTTCAGCGTCACTTTGCAGCTCTTGGCGAACGGAATCGGAACATACGAATCGCCCGCTCGCGCCGTCTTGGTGGCAAGGGGTGGCGCAAACAGTCCTTCCCCGCGCACCAATTGGATC
>JANOHH010000523.1:0-1436 GCA_031406395.1 Verrucomicrobiota bacterium
AGGCCGCCCAATACCAGCAATCATCTGAACGAGATTGGGCGATTTTCGGCACCTTTAATTGAATGCTCATAATTAGTTATTTTTTGTTTAATGTATCCTGTCAACACGCCCCAGACCACCTCCCGAGGAGAATTTTTTTGATCACTATTCTCCTCAGGAATATTTGCTTTGAAATCGGGTTTACTCACGCAACCATAGTTAGCTTTACAAAAGGTTGTCAAACCGAATTTATTCGCAATCGCTTTTATCCGTCCAAAAAAATGTTTTCAGCCGTAAATTATCGCTTGATTCCAACTCGTGCCACCCTAGTATCACGAAGTCATCCATCTGCGAGAGGGCGGATGATTGCATGATTCGGAATGGACAAGAATTAATTCCCTGTCAGCAGCCCATCATGAAAAAGAGTTCTAAAGCCTCCATTGAGGGACACATAGCTGGTTTTGCGAAGGGGTGGCTAACCAGCCAACTGCTGATCAACCGCTTCCGGCAAGTCGCCCCCAACGGGTTGGAGATCAACCGAAAACATTTGGCCTAACCAATTAGATCCTATGCGACTTTCCTGTGACCACGACTTGAACGTCTATCCGGATGCGATGAAGCAATGGATCAGCGACAATTGCGCTTGTAACTTGGCGTCCGCCAATCAGGCGTTAAACGACGTCGTAGCCAACAAGCACAAAGCCACGCCGTGGACTTGCATCGTAGCTGGTAAACAGTTGGCGATCAAACATACCTCGGCGGGTAAGAAAGGAACTTGGTCCACCTGCACGATCTTTTTTGTGGAATATCCAGAGGATATTTGTTTCGTTGTCGCCCTTGGTCACCACAAGGGCAGCGCCAGCTACACCCTGAAATACGTCAAGCCATGTTGGACGGGAAAACGCGTCGGCGAAGTCGTTGATCTGGAAAGCGACTAGCTTACCAACCGGCTATGCCCAATTTCTCCTTCAGCTGAGGGCGCTGAAAGTTTAGGACCGCATGCTAACATGGTGCTGTCATTCCACGTGGTCGCACGTCAGCAACCCCATTTCAATCATCCGCTGAACCAGGCCGAGGAACGCTTCGAGCGTGAAGCCGTGTGGCAATTCATCCGCACCGTGCGCTTCGGCAAACACCTCTTGCACCGACCGCTTGCCGTTCAACCGCGCCACCAGCGGCACCACCCAGGCGTCCGGCTTCAATGCCGCCGAGAATCCTGCGTCAATCGAAAAGACAAACTCAGCCGGAACCAGTTCGCCGTCCTGCACGACATGGCGGGCCGTCAATAAAAGCCGGAGGGCGGGTTGCGGCCTTGAACTGGCCAGCCATTCGGTAAAACCCGATTGCCGGCGAAAATGCCGCCAGGCCAGCAGGCGTTCAAAGTCAGTGGCCCGGCCCTCGGACGCAAGGTGGACCCGAACGGGTGCATCTACCACTCGCTCCGCGCAGTGCCGGAG
>JANOHH010000546.1:0-4599 GCA_031406395.1 Verrucomicrobiota bacterium
GCCAGATGGCGATGGCCTCAAGGGTGTACGGCGCGCCCAGATCCACTTGAATCCATTGAGCGCCTTTTTTCATTTCGAGGGTGTCGTAATCGAAGGCTTCCTTCTTGCCGTCCGTAAGTTGCTCAAGTTCGCCGGTGAAAGGCTTCACGCTGGTCGTCACGGTCTTGCCAAGCCCAATGTTTTTCACCCCTTTGGGCACCGGAAGCGCGGGCCGGGGCTTGTCTGAGTTGGGCTCAATGTTCGGGCCTTCGGGAAGCTGTTCGGGCGTGCCTTTTAGCGTCGGGGCGGGCAATTCCAACACGAGTGCTTCCTTGGTCGCACCGGCTTGGGCGAGAACCGTATTCGTAAGGCCGTTGGCGTTGAGCAATACCGCGACGCCAAAAGCCGACATCCATTTTGTTTGTGAGATCAATTTCATTTTAATATTGGTTGTTACGCTGGTTTTCAGCCTACCGAATCACGGTCCCTGCGACAATCAAAATACAGACGCCCCGCGCTGCCAAGTATTCAGAAGGGTGCAAGTCCGATCCTGGGTCAGGCCAGGAGTTGTAACACCGCGGCGTGCAGTTGCCGCGCGAGTTCCTTACGGTCCGTGGCCCGCTCGTCGATGGCCGCAAACCACACCTTAACCCGGACTTGCTTCCGTGACATCAACCG
This sequence comes from Verrucomicrobiota bacterium, assembly GCA_031406395.1. Taxonomy (GTDB): domain Bacteria; phylum Verrucomicrobiota; class Verrucomicrobiia; order Limisphaerales; family JADLHS01; genus JADLHS01. Next base: position 658 of record JANOHH010000546.1, read on the forward strand.
CACCAGATGCGGGAAAAACGTCATGTCACCCCAGTAGCACACGTCGTTTTCGACGGAGCCATCCACCAGCGTGTAGCCAATGGCTGAAACCGAGAGTGGATGCGGACTGGCTACGATCGGTTCGAGCAGCGACGACTTGAAGGGCAGGAGCTCCCGCCCGTTCCAACTTGTACCCTCCGGAAACAGCACCACCACATGGCCGCCGGCGAGTATCGCGCGAATCTCCGTGCCCATTCGCCCCACGTCGCTGCGCTTCGCGCGTTCGATAAATAGGGTTCCCGCCAGGCGTCCGAGCCAGCCGAAGACCGGCCAGTTTTTAATCTCGCTCTTGGAGACGAATACCGCCGGCAACAGCTCGGCCAGCACGAGGATATCGAGATAGCTCAGATGATTACTGACCAGCAGGCCGGTTTCGGGGCGGGGGCCATGCGCTTCGATCTGCACGCCAAACACCCGCAACCCCCGGCGCGACGAGCGTTGCAGCCAGCGCGTCCTGGCTTCAAGCGGCAACGCGCCCCGGTGGCGCAGCCAGCAAGCCAGAAAGTCGCCCGCAACGAGGAGCAACACCCCGGCAAACCAGAGCGAGCGAAACCCGAGCCGGACGATTCTCTGAACCAGATCCACGCCCCAGCGCTAACAGCAATTTCATCAGTAAACAAGCGCAACCATGCTGAAAACCAGGCTTCAAACCCGATATTTCCCCGCCGCACTACTTGCTTCATCGGCGACCCTTGGTTATGGTTCGCACATGTTGCTGAACAAGTCCTTTCCCTTGCTCGTCGCGCTCGCCGCTGGCTTGCGCTGCGTGTCGGCGGACGTGATCGAGTTGAAGGACAAGGCGGCCATCACCGGCAAGATTCTCGCGGAAAAAAGCGACGCCGTGATCGTGGACGTCGGTTACACCGCACTGGTCATCCCGCGCAGCGCGGTGATAAAGATTTCCCCGGGCGTTTCCATGGGAGTTCCGAAAACGCCGGCCAAGGAAATCCAGCCCGCCACCCGGACGGAAAATCCGCCTCCCACTTCCGAACCGGGCCCAGAAGGGAACACTCGCCTTTACCACGCCTCGACCAAAGTTGGGCCGGAGCGCACCGTGCGCGATCTCGTGAATCAGCTCGGCGAATCGGTGGTGCAAGTGCGTACCCCGAGCGGGTTGGGCTCGGGCTTTTTCCTCAACGATGAAGGCTTTCTCCTGACGAACTTCCATGTCATCGAGGGCGAAACGCAGATTTCGATTGAAGTTTACCACCAGAAGAACGGGCAGCTGGAGCGCAAGACCTACAAGCAGGTGCGCATCGTGGCGATGAACAAGTTCGCCGATCTCGCGTTGCTGAAGATCGAGGACAAGGACGCGCCCAAATTCAAATACATCCAGGTTGGCAGCGCCGATGCACTCGCGGTGGGCGAACGGGTTTTTGCCATCGGTAGTCCGCTCGGTCTGGAGCGCACGGTCACGGAGGGCATTCTCAGCACCAAGACGCGGCAGATGGGCGGCGACCTTTACCTGCAGACCACGACGCAGATCAATCCCGGCAACAGCGGCGGGCCGTTGTTTAATCTGAACGGCGAGGTCGTGGGTGTGACCAACATGAAGATCACCTTTGGCGAAGGCCTCGGCTTCGCCATCCCGTCCGAGACGGTGAAATACTTCCTCGATCATCGCGACGCGTTCGCCTATGCGAACGACAATCCCAGCAATCCCTTTCGCTACCTCGAACCGCCCGGCCGCTTGAAGCAGAAAGTGGCGTCGGAATGAATCCACTGCGCTTCTGGACCAACGACATCTGTGGAACTGCGCGCCCTTCTGCTTTTCGCTCCCGCCGACCCATGACAAACTCAAGCCCGACTATGACCCGCAAATTATTCGCCTACGCCACGCTCACCGCCCTGTTGTTCGCCCCCGGCGCGCCTGCCGCGATTCCGCCCGCCGAACAATTGCTGCCGGTGGACACCCTCCTCGTCGTCAGCGCGCCGGATTGGAGCCAGTTGAGCGCGGCGTACCAGAAGTCAGCTCCGAGCCAGCTGTGGAATGACCCGGCGATGAAGCCGTTTCGTGAAAAATTTCTCACAAAGTGGACCGAAGAATTCGTCAAGCCGATGGAGCGCGATCTGGGCGTGAAGTTCGACGATTACAGCGCGTTGATGCAAGGCCAGCTCACGTTTGCGGTTACGCAGGATGGCTGGCAGGCGGTGGAAAAGAATGATGGCGAACCGGCCTTTCTCTTTCTGCTCGATGCGAAGGACAAGGCCGATCTGCTCAAAACGAATCTGACGGAACTCCGCAAGAAGTGGTCGGATGCCGGCAAACCGATCCGCACCGAGAAGATTCGTGATGTGGATTTTTCCATCGTGTCGCTCAACACCAACGACATGCCGAAGACCCTCCGGCAGTTCTTCCCGCAACGCCAGCCGGTCGAAGAGCTGGGCAAGGATTCGGCGAAACCAAACCCGCAGGCCGAGTTGATTATCGGCCAGCACCAATCGCTGCTGCTCGTGGGCAGCTCGATCAAGGCGGTGGAGAAAGTCATGGCCCGGCTCACGGGGGGGGCCGCGCCCGCGTTGGCTGAGGACCCAGTGTTCAGCGCCAATCAGCTCGCGGTCTTCCGCGACGCTTCCTTGTTCGGCTGGTTCAACGCCCGCCTGGTTTTCGATCTGGTGGTGCGCGGGCCCGACGAGAAGCCCAACCCAGCCGCGCCCAATCCGCTACCGCTGCCGCCGATGAGCAAAATCTTGTCCGCGACCGGGCTGCAAGGTCTAAAGAGCGCGGCGGTGGCTTTTCGCAATCCGGGCGACGGCTCGCAGTTCGAGCTTTTCCTAGCGGCCCCGGAGGCCGGGCGCGAAGGTTTGCTCAAACTGCTTGCCCTCGATGTGAAGGACTCGAACCCGCCCGTGTTCGTTCCGGCGGACGCGGTGAAGTTCCAGCGCGCGCGGCTCAATTTTCCAAAGACCATCGCGATCTTGGAAAAAATGCTTAGCGATTTTTCTCCCCAAGCGCTCAATACCTGGAATTTTATCCTGAGCAATGGCACGGAGGCCGCGAAGCTGGATGACCCGGAATATGACATCCGCAAGAATCTGTTCGGCAATCTGGGCGACGATTTGATCACCTACGAAAAAGCTCCGCGCACCGACGCGAATGGCGCTGGGGCGCCAGCGCTCTACCTCCTGGGCTCGCCCGACGCCGAGAAGCTCGCTTCCGCGCTGAAGGGGTTGCTCGTAATTCTTTCCCCCGATGGCCGCACGCCGGAGGTTCGCGAGTTTCTGGGCAAAAAGATCATGAGCGTGAAGCTGACCGCACTGCCGATCAGCGGCGGGGCTGGGCCGCGCACGCTGAGCTACGTGGCCAGCGGCGGATACGTGGCCCTGAGCACCGACGTGGCGATGCTGGAAGAGTATCTGCGCAGCACCGAGACGCCGCCCAAGCCGTTACGCGACCTGCCGGGCCTCGCCGAGGCGGCCCAAAAGATTGGCGGCCAGAACACCGGCTGGTTCGGGTATGAAAACCAGAATGAAACCGCCCGGCAATTTTTCGCGAGCCTGAAACTCAGCCCGGGCGCAACCAACCGCCCTTCCACCAATCCACTCACCACGGCCATGCCCTTCGCCGGGCCGCAGAAGACGTTTCAGGAATGGATGGATTTCGGGCTGCTCCCCAACTTCGACCAGGTGGCGAAGTATTTTGGTTTCACCGTTTACTCCGGCAGCGCGAATGTGGACGGGATCCGGTTCAAGTATTTTTCGCCCACGCCGGCCGAGGTGAAGTCCAAATGAGATGGTGATGGCGATCGCAGGGGCCTGCGGAAAGAGCCACTGGTGACGGGGCAATGGCTTGGGTGCGGCTGCGGATGGGGACGGCGGGGTATGTAAACACCGGGCTGTAACGGTGGCGCAAGGGAAAGTTGAACTGAAGCCATATGAGTGAACAATACCAAGAACCGACCC
>JANOHH010000548.1:0-1959 GCA_031406395.1 Verrucomicrobiota bacterium
CAACGATGTGGACCATGGGTTGACGGTAAAGGAATGAGGTAAGCCTCCATAGCACTGCGATTCGTAATTTTTGACCGAATTGGCGTCGTGCGGAAGGCGGTCAAAAAGCTCTCCAGTTCCAGAGACCGCACTGAATTTTCCCCGAAGAAAAGTCAGGACATGCAAATTCGCATCATGCTTCGGATGACGTAAGCGAACAGTGAATCTCGGAGTCTCGCCATCCGGAACAACTCGCGGTAGAATCCTGCATGTCCTTCGACCGGGAGCAGATGAAAGGGAAAGCGGCAGAGCTAGCCGCCCAGGGCGTTTTTGTCGGCACGTCATCCTGGAAATATGAGGGCTGGTTGAAACAGCTCTACACTCCCGCTCGCTATGAGTATCGCGGAAAACTCGCCAGGACACGGTTCGAGCGCTCTTGTCTGGCCGAATACGCCGAGGTGTTCAAGACGGTTTGTGTGGATGCAGCGTATTACACGTTTCCGAGCGAGAAATATCTCGCTGGTCTGATGGCGCAAGTGCCGCCCGATTTCCAATTCGGTTTCAAAGTTACCGATGAAATCACGGTGCGAAAGTTCCCCAATCTTCCACGCTTCGGCGTTCGCGCCGGCAAGCCGAATGGAAACTTCCTGAACGCCGATCTGTTCAACCGGGCGTTTCTCAAGCCGTGCGAACACCTCCGCGCCAATGTCGGGGTCGTGATGTTTGAGTTCTCCCGGTTCTATCCGACCGACTATGAGCACGGTCGCGATTTCGTGGCGGAGCTCGACAAGTTCTTCGGCAATCTGCCGAGCGGTTGGCCGTATGCCGTCGAGATGCGAAACAAGCACTGGCTCGCGCCCGAATACTTCGCCTGCCTCGCCCGCCGCAGCATCACCCATGTGTACAATAGTTGGGACGCCATGCCCCCGGTAAGCGAGCAAATGGCGTTGCCGGGCAGTCAGACCCATCCTGAACTCGTGGCCGCGCGCTTCTTGTTAAAACCCGGCCGGAAGTATGACGAGGCCGTTAAAACCTTTCAGCCTTACGATCAAACAAAGGAAGTGAACGAAGAGGCGCGCCAAGCCGGAGCCCGACTCATCAAGGCAAGTAAGGCTACCGGCACAATGAAGAAGACGCTGATCTTCGTGAACAATCGACTGGAAGGCAACGCGCTCAATACGATCGCCGCAATGATTGAAAAAGCGGAGTGAACGCCCCGCTTCAGAGCAGCGCGAGCTGCTGACGGCTTTTCGCCTTCGCCACCTGCTGGGCCCCGAACTCCTCAAGGATTTCCAACTCCGTCCGGATCACCGCCCGCTCGAACGCAATCGTTCGCGCGGTGAATCTCGATCCGAGCCACTCAAGGAATTGGTCCGGCTGGTCCCAGAAAAAGGTCTCCAGCACCGTGGCCACCTGGCTCGCTGACCCGGCACAGTGGAGTACCGCCTGGTCCATGAACCGGCCGTGCGCCCAGCCCGCCGGGAGGTCGCCCAAGCTGCGGGTGGGATTGAGGGCCAGCCACAGCAGTCGCATCAGAGTGCGTTGTAGCTGGACAGCGTTGCCGCCCAGCGGCCCAAAGCGTTGCCAGTCTGGTTCGGGCGTTTCCACCACCGTCATTTCCAGGCGGGTTTCCCGGATGCGCCAAACGAGGAAACGGGCTTTGCCGGGCCAGACCCCGGCTCGGTTGAATTTTGGCTTGAGCGAGCGTAACAACTTCGCTTCGTGCGCCAAGGCTGACGCTTCGTTCGGACAGAACAGGAATTCAATCCGCTTCACTTCCCGCACCATCCGCAGCTGACGGCGGGGCATCCGGTCGGGGTTGGCAATCCGGTAATTGCTCAACCGCTGCCGCAGGTCCTTGGCCTTGCCGACGTAGACGACTTTGTCGGCGGCATCCTTCATCAGGTACACGCCGGGACGGCGCGGGGCTTTGCGGAAAAATGTTGTGCCCAGCCGCTTTTCGAGCGGCCGCGCATCGGG
>JANOHH010000558.1:0-7013 GCA_031406395.1 Verrucomicrobiota bacterium
CCGCCCGGGACGATCGAGTGGGAGTGAGGCTCCTGAGCATGACTTGGGACAAATGTTGAAATGAGATGTCCGAAACCATCCAGCCAAAAACAAGTTGGTCGATAGCAAAGTGGGAAATCACTATTGCCGTCTCAATCACACTGGCGGCCATCATTCTCCACATTCTTTTCCTTACCCACGCTGGCGGATTGTGGCGCGACGAGGCGGGTGGAGTTCAACTTGCAACCCTGTCGAGTCTTGGCGAGGTTTGGCACCACCTTACCCACGATTCGTTTCCCGGTCTCTATGTTCTCCTGCTGCGGGGGTGGTCGAGGCTGGGGCTGGGGGGCAGTGACTTCAGCCTGCGCATTTTCGGATGCGTCGCAGGCATTTCGCTGCTGGGAGCGATCTGGTGGAATGCTCGATCCTTGGGTTGTCGTACACCCTTGATTACATTGAGTCTCCTCGCTTGCAATCTGTCGATGATCCGGTGGGGCGATTCTCTGCGGGCGTACGGCGTCGGTTGCTTACTGATCGTTTTGAGCATCGGCAGGATGTGGTCTTTTGTGCAACAGCCCACGACGACGCGATTCGTTGTGGCAAGCCTGGCGGCACTTTTGTCGGTGCAATGCCTCTACCCCAGTGCGTTTCTGATTGCCGCGATTTGTCTTGCCGCCAGCCTGATTTGTTTTCGCCGTTCGCGAAGCCGAATCGGCTTTCTGGCTCTGCTGATCGGCGTTCCCGCAGCGTTATCTTTACTGCCGTATTTGCGACCGCTCAAGGAAGCCCAAAAGTGGTGGATCGTCGAAAAGACCGGCTTCAACGCCGCGATGATCTGGGACACGTTGGCCACCACCTTGGACACACCGCCCCTCCTCGGTCCGGTGGTTTGGATCGGGTTGGTGTTGGTTGCATGTTTTTTCGGAATGACGATGCTTGATAAACGTGTATCACGCCGGGACGCCTTGTCCACTGACCTACCGCTCTTTGGCGCCCTTGGAATAATCGGCGGTACGGTTGGGTTCTTCATCTTTGTGGTGAGCGCTGGCTTACCTACCCAGCCTTGGTATTGGCTGCTGCTCTTGACTTTTCTTTCCGTGTGTCTGGACGCAATCCTGATGAAACGTCTGGCCCGTGCCCGAGTCGGGTTGCTCATTGGCATCGCCCTCTTCGGAGGCTTATCCTTTGCGACATCGTTGAGCCAGATCAACTGCCGCATGACCAATATGGACCAGCTTGCTGCACGGCTGACGGAGCAGGCGGGGCCAGAGGATGTGATCGTTGTGTATCCTTGGTATTGCGGCGTGAGCTTCCAACGCCACTACCATGGTCGTTCCCCTTGGACCACGGTTCCTGAAGTGGCCGACCATCGCTTCCACCGTTACGACTTGCTGAAGGTCAAACTTCAGGAAACCGAACCGATTCGTCCGGTCCTCGAAAGAATCCAGCGCACTCTAAGCTCTGGCGGAAAGGTGTGGTTGGTCGGTGGGTTGCCGCAACCTGAGCCTGGCGAAGTGCGCCCGCCAACGCTGCCGCCCGCTCCGGAAAGCTCGTCCGGCTGGTACGACGAGCCATACAATTACGTATGGGGGCGACAACTTGCGCACTTCTTGGAGCTGTCCGCACGAAACGTAGAGCCGCTCTCGATTGGAGAAACGAAATGTTACACGCGGTTTGAGAAAATACCTTTGCTGAGAATCTCAGGCTCGATAGCCAGTCCGTTGGCAATGCGCGAAACGACACGGTGAGTATTCAATATCAATTTGCTTTCATGGCGATAAAGTCCGGTCCGCGTGTGATGCGGCTTAGGAAACTCTTTGCCCAAATCTTGGAACCACCCGCCCGGCTGATCACCAACGAAGTTGGTGGCGCGAACCGCTCCGTCGTCGACCCCACCAACAATCCGCCCGCGACGATTGAGTGGGAATGAGTCGGAGGAGCGGCTGGAAATAACAAGCAACTGTTGGTTCTTAATCGTAATCTTGATCGCAATTTTGAAATGACTTGCAGCACTCACAGGAAAGATTCTTCCGTCATGAATTCATTTGCGCGGTCACTTTGGAGTGGGCTCGCAATCGTTTTCATCGGTTGTGCGTTGGCGATTGGCCAGACCCATCTCACGCCTGCCGTCAATGGCTGCATCGTTCCGGTCCCACGCACCGACGAGCGTGGCACTAATCGCTATGTTCAACTCTTCCAGCGCGTCAAGGAGTGCCAGGGCCAGGCCGACGTTGTTTTTCTCGGCGACTCCATTACGCAAGCCTGGGAGGTAGAGGGCAAGGAGGTTTGGGCGAAATACTATACGTCACGCCACGCGATCAATCTCGGCATTGGGAGTGATCGCACGCAGCATGTCCTGTGGCGATTGGACCACGGCCATCTAACGGACCTGAAGCCCAAAGTCGTGGTGGTCTTGATCGGCGTAAACAACATTCCGGACGACAACTACACGCCGGGAATGGTGCTGGAAGGCGTGACCGCCGTGGTGCAAAAGCTTCGCACGAAACTTCCGGAGACAAAAATTCTTTTGCTGGGCATTTTCCCCTTTCACGAGGATTTCCATCCGCAACGGGCCAAAGCCCTGGAGGTGAACCAGGCGCTTCACAAGCTCGACGACGGCCAGTGGGTGCACTTCCTCGACTTCGGCTACCGATTCATCCAGCCCGATGGAAAAATCTCGAAGGACATGATGCCCGATTTCGTGCACCTGACGCCGGCTGGCTATCGGCTTTGGGCTGGGGCGCTGGAGCCGAAACTGGCGGAGTTGCTAGGCGAGCAGCCCGTGATACCGTAATGCAATTAACCCTCCGCTGCGCTCCGGGTTAACTACATTCCTTCAGATGTTACGGCCCTGCCCCTCACATCGTTAGGCGTGGAAGTTTATCTGACAGCGTGGTTCGACCGTGCCGCCCGCGCCGGTTGGATTGCGCTGGAATGTTTGTGCGGTTTTGGGCCGGGCATTGGTGGAGCGGTCAAGCGGGTCAAGGCGTCCTGATTTAATTTCCGCCCGGCCCTGTGGCGGATGTTAAGGGCGTGTTTCATTCCGGCAAGCCGCCGTGTGGTTTCCCCTTCCGCACGGCGGCCTTTTCATGCCCCCAAGACAAAGTATAGGTTTGCCTATACTTTACCCCGCTTTCTTGACCCTCGCCGTAAATCAAAGCTCGCTAGAACGCATCGTGTGGCGAACTCACTCCGCAGAATTGGCGCAGAAGTGGGTCAGAAGGTTTATTTTCTGACTTTCTTCTCAGGTTTGCAACCTCACGCAACCGTTGCATCTATTGGAGTATTTGATTGGTGGGCCTGCCCGGACTTGAACCGAGAACCAAAGCATTATGAGTGCTCTGCTCTAACCATTGAGCTACAGGCCCGCCGGACAATGTTTTCAGAAGCAACCGCAACTTTCAATAGCAGAGCTGAAAAGTTGAAATACCCGCTTGAGCGCCGGGACACCAGAGCCAGGGAGCGCTTGGACGAGGGTTAGCCGGAATTTGAGAAACGGATTGCGGGAGGGTGATTCATTTAACAGGATAACGGAACGGTGTTTGGCCGTACTTTTGGCCACCCCGTTTTCGCCATGCCCTGGTCATGGCTTAGACCCTTTTACAAAATGCTACGCGTAATTCTCATGCTGCTGGCGTTTGGTTCGTTAGCCGCGCTGGCCGCTGAAGACTCTGCCAAACCGTACGATTCCGAGACGCACCGCCCGCCCATGTCCGCCGCGGAAGCCGCGCGCAGTTTCAAAATGCCGCCCGGCTTCAAGGTCACGGTCTTCGCCAGCGAACCGGAGGTGCGGCAGCCGATTGCGATGGCGTTCGACCCCCGCGGGCGGCTCTGGGTTGCCGAGAACTATACCTACGCTGAAGCGAAAGTCCGCTACGACACCAACCTCGCCGATCGCGTGCTGATTTTCGCGGACACAAACCACGACGGGCGCTTCGATACTCGCACAGTCTACTTTGATCGCGCCAAAATTCTCACCAGCGTGGAGGTCGGCTTGGGCGGCGTGTTTCTCCTGTGTCCGCCGCGCTTGCTGTTTATTCCCGATCGGAATCACGACGATATTCCCGACGGCGAACCCGAGGTGTTGCTGGATGGTTTCGATGTGACCGGCGGCAATCATCACACCTTTGCGAACGGTCTCCGCTGGGGGCCGGACGGCTGGCTCTGGGGACGCGTCGGCATTTCCAACACCCCGCGCATTGGCCGGCCCGGCACGCCCGAAGCGGAACGCGTGCGGATGAACGGCGGCATCTGGCGCTACCATCCCACACGCCACATCGTCGAAGCAGTTTGTCACGGCACGACAAATCCCTGGGGCAATGACTGGAATGCCATGGGCGAACCGTTCTTCATCAACACCGTCATCGGTCACCTCTGGCACGCGATTCCCGGAGCACACTTCAAACTCATGTATGGCGACGACGTGAACCCACACAGCTACGGTTTGATTGATCAACACGCCGATCATTACCATTTCGACACCGGGGCCGGCTGGACGAAATCCCGCGCGGCGGCGGACGGGAGTTCCTTCGCGGAGGCAAGCGATTTGCTGGGCGGCGGTCACGCGCACACCGGCTTGATGATCTATCAAGGCAACAATTGGCCCGATGAATATCGCGGCCGATTGTTCACGCTGAATTTTCACGGCCGCCGCATCAATGTCGAACACCTCGAACGTCAGGGCTCCGGTTACGTCGGCAAACATGACCGGGATTTTCTCACCGTGGGCGATCCGTGGTTTCGCGGCATCGACCTCATTACCGGTCCGGACGGAGGCGTGTTTATCGCCGACTGGTCGGACACCGGTGAATGCCATGAGAGCGACGGTGTCCACCGCAGTTCCGGCCGCATTTACAAGGTGACCTACGGCAATCCGAATCCGCCCAGCGTTGGCGATCTGACGAAACTCTCGGCCAAGAAACTGGTCCCGCTGCTATTCGAACAGAACGAGTGGGTGGCGCGGCAGGCGCGAAGGGTATTGGCCGATCGTTTCCTGGAAACTGGAAAAGCCCCAAGCGTCGCCGCGGAACTTCGGCGGACTTTCAGCAAAGCACAGAAGACACCCCAAAAACTTCGAGCCCTCTGGGCGTTGGACGCCATCGGGGCGGTGGCGAGCGATTGGTTGCTCGAACAAACCCGCGACCCCGACGAGTATGTTCGAAGCTGGGCCGTGCGCCTGCTCGCCGATCGCGTCGCAGCCGACGTTCGGATTCTCACCGCAACTGCATCGGATGCAGCTTCCAACGGGCAACGGACCAAGCCTGGCCCGAGCCGCCGAACGTCGCCTGCTGCGAGATTTACCGAACTCGCCCGCAACGATCCCTCCGCTTTCGTTCGGCTCTATCTCGCTTCGGCGCTGCAAAAGCTCCCGCTCGATTCACGACGCGCCCTCGCCCTCGCCCTCGTCGGTCATGCCGAAGACGCCGACGACCACAACCTCGGCCTGATGCTTTGGTTCGGCATCGAACCGCTCGTCGGGGCGCAACCGGAGGTAGGCAGCGAATTGGCGACCGCCAGCCAGCATCGCATCGTGCGCCAGTTCATTGCCCGACGGTTGGCGGAGGACCTGGAGACCAGACCCGATGGATTGGAACGGTTGCTGGCGGCGGTTCAAAATGCCGGCGACGCCTTCACTCCGCAAGCGCAGGACTTGCTCCGCGGTATGAGCGAGGCTCTACGTGGCTGGCGCAAAGCCAAGCCGCCGGCAAGTTGGGCCGCCTTTGCCAGTCTTGCATCCGCGTGCGACGACGCGGAGATCTTGGATCGAGTGCGGAGCCTCGGCGTAGTTTTCGGGGATGGTAGGGCGCTGGGCGATGTTCGCCACATCCTGACCGATCCCGGCGCCGATCCCATCGCCCGCCGCAATGCTCTCCACACGATGCTCGACCGCAAACTCGAGAATCTTTCGCCGTTGCTCAAGCAACTGCTGAACGACGAAGCCCTCCGCACGGACGCGACGATCGGCTTGCTGGAGATTGGCGACCCGGATGGGCCCGACCTGGCTGTAAGCCGATACCAGTCGGGGGTTGCCCGCGACCACGAGTCATTGCTCACCGCCTTGGTCACGCGTTCCAATGCCGCGTCCGTTTTGCTGCAGGCCATTGCCGATGGCCGGATTCCGCGCACGGACCTCACCCCGTTTCATGCGCGCCAGATCACCAGTCTCAATGACGCCGCTCTCACCAAGCGGCTGGGGGAGGTTTGGGGATCCGTCCGTACCAGCGACGCTGAAAAACGCGCGAGCAGCGCCCGCTTTCGCCAGGAACTTTCCGCCGAGCGCCTCCAGTCCGCCGATCTCGGCCACGGACGCCAAATTTTCAACCTCGCCTGCGCCGCCTGCCACAAGTTCTATGGCGAAGGCGGCAGCGTCGGCCCCGATCTCACCGGCTCCGGCCGGTCGCAACTCGATTACCTCCTCGAGAATATCGTCGACCCGAGTGCCGTGGTTTCGGCCGACTACCGGATGACCATTGCGACGCTTAAGGGCGACCGCGTGCTGAACGGCGTGCTGCGGGACCCGACCGCCCGCACGGTAACCATTCACAGCCAGACCGGACCCACGACCCTCGAACGGACGGAAATCGAATCTTTGCAAGATTCCGCGTTGTCCGTGATGCCCGAGGGCCTGCTCGAATCGCTCAAGCCCGACGACCGACGCGATCTCATCGGCTACCTCATGCACCCGCAACAGGTCGCGCTGCCTTAGCGCGTGCTTGGGTTTTAGGTGCGGCCCTCCCGATCGGCCTATAGTCAGGTTGTCAGGTTTCATCCTCGTTTGTTCGTTGGTCGGGGTTCCCTTTGGCTACCGGCGGAATCCAGCAACGCGAGCGCAACCTCTGGGTGCAGGCGGCCCCAGCCGATGGGCTGGGCTTTGGCCCAATCGGTTTCTACGTCGTCCCCATGTCCTGGACGCAATTACTGCGCTGGCGCGCGGCATTGGCAGCCAGCGTTGTCGGGGGTACTGAATGGCGCGTCCTCCCGTCAAGGCGCCAATCGGGCGCGATAGAAACGTTGCGGAGGATTCTTCACATTCG
>JANOHH010000588.1:0-8210 GCA_031406395.1 Verrucomicrobiota bacterium
GCCTGCAGTCCCCTCATGCGGTGTGGCCGAGATCACGATGAGCCGCACGCTTTTGTGAAAAGCGCCGCCAATTCTTCGGCCAAGAGTTCCAAGTCCGCCGCCGCCCTGCCAGTTCGCATCACCTCCATCGACGCCCTGCGCGGTTTCGTCATGTTCATGATGATTTACGTGAACGACCTGGCAGGCGCGGGGAAGCTGGTGCCGGATTGGATGGTTCATTTCAGCGACCGTCACCGTGGCGGCAGCGGGATGACGTTTGTGGACCTGGTTTTCCCCGCGTTCCTTTTTATCGTGGGGATGTCCATCCCGTTCGCGCTCGGTTCGCGGTTAAGCAAGGGCGAACCGCTCTCGAAAATCCTCCGCCATATCGTCGGCCGCACGCTATCGCTCTTGTTCATTGGTATTCTCATGGTCAACGAGGCGCCGAATTCAGAAAAGCTGGGTTGGTCCGCCCCGCTTTGGTCCACGCTGATGTACCTTTCCGCCATCTTTGCCTTCTGCACGATTACGCCGCCGCGGCAACTCGAACCCGCCCCCAAACGGGCGCGGTCTTACGGGCTCATTTCAGCGCTTCTGAGGGCCGCCGGCTTCGCCACCCTCGTTTGGCTGGCATTTGCATGGCGCGGCGAAAATGATCAGCGCATCATCACGCTTTCGCCCTTCTCCATCCACACCGACTGGTACGGCATCCTGGGACTTCTCGGTTGGGCATACCTGGTTGGCGCGATGGTATTCCTGAGCTTTCGCGGCCGGCGCACGGCGCTGCTCGGTTGCATGGTCTTGCTCCTTTGCCTTTACCCCGCCGACAAGAACCACGCGTTTGACAATTTCTGGCTCGCGCGCTACGTCGGCATCGGCGGGACGTTGGGAGCGTTGGCGGCGATCACCGTCGGCGGTTTGCTGTTGGCTTCAACCCTGATCGCGGCGGACACTGTCACGCTGCGGGCGCGCCTCCGGTTCACGTGCTGGTTCATCGCGGGAACTGCCGCCGGTGCATGGTTGCTCCATGGCCTATACGGCATCAGTAAGAACAATGCTACCCCGTCCTGGTGTCTCTGGGCTTGTGCCATCACCGCGGCGCTTTGGTTGGGATTTTATCTCGCGTCGGACGTGTGGTCCGTGGATTTTCTGGCGAGGCCGCTGGCCGTGGCCGGGCAAAATGTTCTGCTGGCCTATCTCCTTTCCGAAATGCTTCCTTCCACCTTGGTTCTGGTAAATCTCAGCGACTGGTATGGCCGCCTGGCCGCACCGGAGCTTTGGCAGGCGGTGGTCCGATCCGGCAGTTGTGGGGTCGTGATTCTTTGTGCCACTGCCGGCTTGAATCGGTTGGGTTTCCGACTCAAGCTGTGAGTCAATATGAACGCCTTGGCCATGCTTCGCTTCGCTCTCGTTTCGGCTCTGCTGCTCACCCTTCCGTCCGGCTTCGGGGCGGACCTACCCGATCCGCCCGTCGTTGCCTCGAAAGCAGGGAGCGGCGCCAATCCCGTCTGGCGCGGCGTCCACTTGTTGATCGGTAATGAGGCGCAGGCGGCCGTGCTTCAGGAGCAATTACCCCGGCTCGCGGCGGTGGGCGTAAACGTGGTCCTGGTCGAGGTCGGCTATAACTTTGCTTTCATATCGCGCCCGGAACTTAGTTCGTCCGGAAGTGTCACCCTGGCCCGCGCGCATGAACTCGCAACAGCCGCGCGCTCGCTGGGGATCCGCCTGATCCCGCAAATCAATTGTCTCGGTCACCAATCCTGGAGCAAAACCACCTTGCCGCTGCTGACGAAATATCCTGAGTTTGACGAAACACCTGGCCAGTTTCCGGGCAATACCAACATTTATTGTCGGAGCTGGTGCCCCCAGCATCCGGAGGTGAACCGGGTCGTCTTTGCCCTGGTAGACGAACTGGTGGATGCCTTCGAGGCCGATGCGTTTCACGTCGGTATGGACGAGGTGTTTCTGATTGCTTCCGAACATTGTCCACGCTGCAAAGGGGGCGACCCGGCGAAGCTCTTTGCGAAAGCCGTGAACGATCTGCATGGGCATATCGTGGGCAAACGAAAGCTCGAAATGCTGATGTGGGGCGACCGTTTGCTCGACGCCAAGGCCATGAAGGGCGGGGAGTGGGAATACGCGAAGAACGGTACCGCCGGCGCGGTGGATTTGATTCCCAAAGACATCGTCATCTGCGATTGGCATTACGAGAAACAAGGGAACTATCCCTCCGTGCCGTTCTTGCTGGAGAAAGGATTTCGCGTCTGGCCGTCAAGTTGGCAGCCATTGGCCGGGGCCAAAGCGTTCTCTGCGTTTTCGCGCGAACAAAAAAGTGCCCGGCTCGTCGGCTTCCTGTGTACCGTCTGGGGCAAGGTGAAAATTGAGGCCGTCGCTGAATGGCCGCCCGTGGTCGAAGTAATAGCCGAGTGGAAATAGCTTTAAATTGGGGAAGCGGGTTGACCGCAGACTCTGGTTGAGCCCGACCTCTGCTCGCAGGTTCAGTGCGGTTGCCTGCGGGCGGTGCTTCGGAAACGGCGCTCTCAACGCGCTTCAACCATAGAACGGATTGTTCGCCAATTCCTCGGCGACCGTTGTCAGGGGGCCGTGGCCCGCACAGATCAATGTCTCCGCTGGCAAAGTGAGAATCTCCGAGCGCACCTTTGACCGTGCCAGCTCCCACGCGTTGTTCCCGCCACCCATCGAGCCGGCGAAAATCGCGTCGCCGACGATGGCCACCTGCGGCGCGTTGCCCGGCCAGTGACTGACAAGGTAGGTTACGCCGTCCTCGGCATGGCCGGGTGTGGCGCGATGAGCGATTTGCATACGATTCAACGACACGAGCTCGCCGGTTTGGTTGCGTTGCTCCACTGGGGCGTTTTTAGAACTGGAATGCAATTTGGCGCTGGGAAAGGCTGCGCGAAGGGGGCCCAACGCCGCGATGTGGTCGGGGTGGGAGTGGGTAATGAAGATATGGCGCAGTTGGAGCTGGTGGGCGGTGATGAGTTCGGTGATGGGCTTTGCCTCAAAGCCCGTGTCGAACAGCGCCGCCTCCCGCGTGTCCCCATCCCAGATGAGATAGCAGTTCACGGTCATACCGTCGCCCGCGGTGGTGAGCATGCGCAGCTCGCGCCACTGGGCCAGATCAGGTTTGCGCGGTAGCCAGCCCTTCGCGATGATTTCCAGTTTGCCGGCGTTCAAGCCGATCGCACCGGCGAGTGCGGTGAAGTTTGGGCGTCGGGAAAATGTTCCCGATGCCTCGAGGTCGGACAACTCGGCATCCGTTAACCCGGCCGCCGCGGCCGCGACCGGAGCGGACGTGTTGTTCATCATGCGTGCCTTGCGGATGACATCACCCAAATTATCTTCCAAGTTCATATCCGCACACGGTAGCCGCCCGTTCTTCGCGCCCGCAAGTGACAAATTTGCCGAGGCGAGCTGGCCGGCCTGGTCGGGCTTGAAGTCAGGAGCGCTGTTCACTCACGGAAGGCAACCAAGAGCGCTATGGAGCGACGGGTTGGAGCTTCCTCGTCGGAACTTTGTTGAGTACCTTGGATGACTACGAAAACCCTACTTCCTTCGTTTCCTTGGTTGCCTTCTTTAAATCCGACTCCGATTTTCGGGCTCAAAGTAAACTCGACCTGGAGACTGAAAGTTTACTCCTTTGGCCCGCGATCACCGCCGGACCCGGTTTGATCCTGGCTGGTCGGTTGACGGTGCAAACTTACACGATCTTGCATAATTCCAGCTCCGGCCACGACAGCGACGCCTATGTCGCCTTGTTTTGTAGGGTAACATCCTTGACGGCACGGCGGCTAACGTCGTCGGCTAATTCAATCAGACTCTGAATCTCCGCTTCACGGCCGCTGGAGACGAGGAATACGATGAATCTTGTGAACCGGAGTTGTTTATTGCGCCCGGATGGTGCCCAGACTGGATACCGGCATGAACACGCCGTTGCCGACGTATTCCAGCTCCACCGCAGCCAGCCTTGTGCCGGTGAGGTAGCCGGCGGTGCCCGAAGTCGTCGTTGTTGCCTGGGCCGAGACATAAAGCAAGGTACTGCTGGCGGCAATGACGATGGTTTCCGCAGCGCCGGAACAGGCCACACCCGTGCAGGCCAGACCCGAGACGCCACCGCGCAAGTTCCAGGTTCCCCCTGAATCCGTGGATAGGTAAATACTGCCGGGACTGACCACCGCTGCGAGCGTGCTGCCGTCGGCGGAAGAGGCAACCCCAGTCCAGGTCGCCGCGGCGCCCGGGCCGCCGGCGGCCCAGTTCGTGCCCGAATCGGTGGAGGTGTAAAGCAGCCCGTTGTTTACCGCCGCCACGAGCCGGCTGCCGTCCGTGGAGGAGGCCACCGAAATCCACGTCCGGCCGATGTCATGCCCCGCCCAATTCACGCCCGAATCGGTCGAGGTATAAACTTGTCCGCCCGACACCGTGGCTACGAGGTTTTGTCCATTGGCCGAGGAGGCGACGGAATTCCAGAAGCGCGAGCCGCTCAACGGCTGCGGCGACCAATTCACCCCGGAGTTGGCGGAGGTGTATATCAAGCCGCTATTGATGACCGCCACCAGTTTCACGCCGTCGGCGGAAGCAGCAACCCCGGTCCAACTGGCCGCGCCAAGTCGTCCCACCCAAGTCGCGCCCGCGTCGGTCGAGGTCCATATGCCTTGGCTGGCTGCCGCCACCAGTTTTGTGCCGTCGCTGGAGGAGGCTACGGCTTGCCAGTTGAGATTGCCCGGGTTGCCAAGGCCATCCGTCCACGTCGTTCCGGAGTTCGTCGAGGTGAAGATGT
Organism: Verrucomicrobiota bacterium; assembly: GCA_031406395.1. Lineage (GTDB taxonomy): Bacteria > Verrucomicrobiota > Verrucomicrobiia > Limisphaerales > JADLHS01 > JADLHS01. Next base: position 4,778 of record JANOHH010000588.1, read on the forward strand.
GCCCGCCGTTCACCACGGCCACCAGTTTTTTTCCGTCGTAGGAGGAAGCGACGGCCTTCCAGCTGCGGCTGCTGTCGCGCGGTATCCAGCTCAAGCCGACCCCATCGAGAAGGTTCTCGATGAGAATGAACTGGCCGGCGTTCTGGGCGACGACCCAACCACCCGCACCACTGCCGGCTACGCGGATGGTTTCGCCCACGCGGATGTTTGCCGTCGCCGGCAACGTCACCACCACCGCCGACAAATCATTCGTCGCAAGATAACCGAAGTTCGCGAGCGCTTGGATATTCGCGCCGGTGGGGATGACTTCAAAGATTCGGCCTGGCACGTTCGTCAGTCCGACGCCGTTGCCGACGAAATTGGACGCGAGCACGGTGGATTTGAAATACGCATTGGTGTTGAGGAATGCCACGTTTGTTGAAAGTCGCGCATCGGGCAGCGTGCCGCTGAGGTTGGTGGCGGAGAGATTCGTGAGGCCGATGCCATTGCCGATGAAATTAGAAGCCGTCACGCTGCGGGTGAACACCACGTTGTTCGTGAGCAATGGAACATTCGCCGACAAATTCGTGTCGTTGATTTTGCCGGTGAGGTTGGTGGCAGCGAGGGTTCCGCCATAGTTCGCCGCGCGGACGGCGTAAGGCGTGGAGGTCAAAGCCTGGCGCGGCGCGAGCGTGGCGTAATTCGTATCGCCCGGACCGCGGACCGCGATTTGCAGCCAGCGCGGGCTTCCGTTGAAGACTGCATCGCCAAAGTCCAGCGTCGTAGTAAACAAACCGTTGGTCACGGGTGCCGCGAGGTTCGTGATAGTGATGCCGTTCTGGGTGCCAACCGTAGGCGCGTCAAACAAGCTGAACTGCAAATCGTACAGTCCGGTGGCCGGCGCGCCGGCGAGATTCAGTCGGCCTTGATAAGTGAATACACTCGATTGAGCATGGGCCGCCACGCTCAACCAGCCAAGCCACAGAATGGCCAAGAAATTCTTTCGCACCCGGACAGGGTAACACAAGGATGCGCGCGGACAAGGCGCAAGCGGCAGCCGGACTAAGGCAAGTGAGGGCAACTTGCCGGCCGCCAAGCCGCAAACGGCGTCTCGACAAAGCGCCAAAACTTTTTACGCTGGCGGCATTATGACTGATCCGCGTTACCCCAAACTGGCCAAACTGCTTGTCACTTACTCCACCCGCGTCCAGCCGGGCGACCGCGTGTTGCTCGACCTCACCGATGTGCCGGATGAAATGGCGGTCGAATTGATCCGCGCCGTGCGCGCCGCCGGCGGCACCCCGCTCATTGATGTCCGGCATAGCCGCGTGACCCGGGAGATGCTGCGCGGCACGAACGAGAAACACGCGGTGCTGGCGCGCGACTTCGACCTCGCGCGCATAAAAAAGATGCAGTGCTACATCGCCATTCGTGGCAGCGCCAATACCAGCGAGAACTCCGACGTGCCCGGCGACCGCATGGCGCTTTACTCGCGGCTGACGCGACCCGTGCAGGATTGGCGCGTCGGCAAAACCCGCTGGTGCGTATTACGCTGGCCCTCGCCCAGCATGGCCCAGGCAGCGGGCATGAGCACCGAAGCGTTTGAAAATTTATACTTCGATGTCTGCACCATGAACTACGCAAAAATGGCGCGGGCGATGGTGCCTCTGGAGCGCTGGATGAAAAAAGCCAACCGGGTTCACCTCAAAGCTCCCGGCACCGACCTTACCTTCAGCATCAAAGGCATTGGCGCGCAGATGTGCAAGGGCGTCCGCAACATTCCCGACGGCGAAGTTTTTTCCTGCCCGATCAAGGATTCCGTGAACGGCGTCATCCAGTTCAACACGCCGACGATTTACTCGGGCACCAAATTCGAGAACGTGAGGCTCGAATTCAAAGACGGAAAAGTTGTGAAAGCCACGTCAAACAACACGAAGCGGCTGAACGAGATTCTCGACACCGATGCCGGCGCGCGTTACGTCGGCGAATTCTCCCTAGGCTTCAATCCCTACATCCTGAATCCGATGTGCGACATCCTGTTCGACGAAAAGATCGCCGGGTCGCTGCACTTCACACCGGGGCAGGCGTATGAGATTTGCGACAACGGCAATCGCAGTGCGGTCCATTGGGACATGGTGCTGATCCAGCGCAAGGAATGGGGCGGCGGCGAAATCTGGTTCGATGGCGAGCTTGTCCGCAAAGACGGCCTGTTCCTGCCGAAAGATTTGAAGCCGCTGAATCCGCGGAATTTGAAGTAGGCTATGCCTGAACTGAGCCGATTCTACGGCATCATCATTCGCATGTTTTACGGCGACCATGCGCCGCCGCATTTTCACGCCGTCTATCAAGGCGAACAGGTTCAGATCAATATCGAAACCCTCGCCGTCATGAATGGCTCGATGCGACGGCGGGCGCTGGTGCTGGTGCTGGAATAGGCCGCGTTGCACCGGGACGAACTCCGACAGGCTTGGGAGCAGGCCAGCCACAATCAGGAGCCTTCCAAAATCCAGCCTTTGGACTAGAATAAGCGCATGGTTCGGATTGAAACAGCGCAACCGCTCGCCGGCTATCGTTTGAAAGTCCGGTTCAACGATGGACTCGAAGGGATTTATCCGGTCGAACCGGAGCGACGCGGCGGGGTGTTCCTGAAATTGCTGTCGGCAAACACCTTTAACGCCGTCACCATCAACCCCGACTTCGGCTGCGTGGAATGGCCCGGCGGCATTGACCTTTGCCCGGATACAATGCATCAGGCCATGACCGGTTCGGCAGCGGAAGTGGAACTGCCTTCACCGATGGCTTTGCGCGAGGACGCGGAAAAGAATCGGTAAGGGAATCAATTCCCAGCGCCGTAGGCGCGAAATCTTTGTAGCTCACGGAGCCCGTTTAAACCAAAGCTCCGTAGGAGCGGCATCTTTCCGGCGATGTCGTTCCTACGGAGCTTGTGATGTTTTGTGGGCTGGTTTTCTATGAACATGTCGCGCCGCTGGCGCTGGGGAACCCATGAGTGAACAAAACCAAGAACCGACCCCTTTCCTTTCGGGGATACCGGTAATCGCAAAGCGTTTGGAGTGCGGGTGGCTTTAGCACCGCTTTTGGAAGGGACACTGTTGGCAGAGGAATGAGGGTCAGGGGAATGACTCTTTTCAGGAACGCCTCGGACTTTATTCCTCTGACAATGATTCCCCTGATCGAGCTGGCGGTTGGCAACGCCACGGTCGCGCCGACTTGTCTCGCTGAAATCTGAGGAAGGTGGATGGGACTTGGCATGGTCGCTTGTCGCGTGTGTGACTGAAACTTTTTAAGACGTTACCAAATAGCTCCGAGCGATCCTTTCGGAGAACCAGTCACAATCTCCATGTCCCGCAGTGCTTGGTTTTCTTGTGCTCGCAGTTCGCGCATGTACTCAACGCTCGCCAGTTGCTGCTGTGCCTGTGCCTGCTTCCCTTGGATG
>JANOHH010000615.1:0-10455 GCA_031406395.1 Verrucomicrobiota bacterium
CTCCGGATTGAGTGCTGTCGCTGAATTGCCAGGCCAGATATTGGTGGTCGTAACTGTTGGCTGGTGTATGCCCGCGAGTGCCGGCTGACCCTACGTAAACAGTATAAAACAGAGCGAGGCCCGGCTGGTCCCAAGCGTCACCAAACGCTCGCGGCACCGCAAAAGGAACCCCATTGACAACCACAGCCTTCCCTTGAATCCCGCCGGGCGCTTGCGCGACCGTGCCCAAGTCCCCGGCAATTACGGTGCGATATTTGAAGGTCGAACTACCCGGAGATGTCACCAATGTTGTCTCCTGCCTGCCAAAACCGAACTTGACGGTGCCGGGCAGGGTAAAAAGAAATTCGTTGGTGCCGCCGGCATAGCCCACGAGGACCCCGGGACCTAGATCGGAGTAAATAATGTCCGCGCTGCCGGTTTGCGGCATGACCACGGCCCCGGTCGCGAGGGCCAGGAGGGAAACCAGCTTGGTGTTGACGACTGGTTGGCCAGGTGAAGCAACCGGCGCGACCGGCGCGGTCATTTTGTTTTTCATAATGGCAATCGCTCTCTGCTGTTGGTCGCATTCTCTTCCCGACCGAAGATCTGTCAAGCGCGAAAATGCTGTGCGAAAATGCTCGTAGAGACCAGCTGGGCGAAACTCAATTTATGGCAACCTCTCGTCAACCTCGCGCTTGAGCTCCGGAGGCGGACGAGAGGCTGACCGCTGCACGCAACGGCAAAGGGACAAGGAAACGGTTGAAACCGTTTCGTTACTTCCGACCGCTCACCACCCGGCTCAAGCCGGGTGCTAATGAGATGCGCCGGTGACTTATGCCTGTTGCTATTCATCCTGGAGTTGCTTCAAGCGTTTGGAAGCGAGAGCGGCTTGGGGTGACAGGGCCACGCTGTTGGACAGGAACTGCTGGTAATACTGCATCACGGCATTGGTATCCCGTTCGCGCCAGGCAATTCCTCCGAGTCCGAATAACGCGCTCTGTGAGCTGCCGGGTAGCTTGAGCAATTCCTGATAATCTGCCCGCGCGGCATCCAACCGGCCCGCCCCCAACTGAGCAACAGCCCGCAGGAGGCGCACGTGCTCGTCATTTGGCGCCAGGGAAATTGCCTGGGTCAGCGTAGCCACCGCTTGCTCATATCGCGCCAATCGCAATTCGGCCAGACCCTTCTGCGCCCAGCATTCCGGGTTGTCGGATTGCCGCCGCAACAACTCCTCCCGCAACGCCAATTCTTCCTGGAATTGCCCCTGCGCCGCGTACAGGATCGCCGCCACCGACAAAACTTCGCGATGCTTCCCTTCTTCATCAACGAACCCCCGGATGTAAAGGGTGGTGTCATTGGTTCGTCCCAATCCCCGCAGCGCCATCGCCCGGCATTGCAGCAGTTGGGCCAGCCCCGGTCCGCGCAGCGGCGGGTTGGAAACCTGAATGCGATCCGCCAGTTCCAAAGCGCCGACAAAGTCTCGCCTGAGGTTGTAACTATGCGCCAGCCCCAGCTTCGGCGCGGGCCAATCGGGCGCCAATTCCGCACCCCGCGCGAACGCCGTGATCGCCTGCCGATAATTTCCGGACGCCAGCAGCACCCGACCCGTTTGCAGCAAAAAGGTCGGTTCATCCACGGGGCCGTTGTGGTTGAGTACTTCCCACCAGGTTTCGAATTTCCCGAAAAGATTCGAGTATTGCTGTCGCATCCCGGCCACGGTGAGTCGAGCCCGGTCCCCCTGCTGGCACCGTCCGGCATATTCCAGATTGATGCGCGCCGCCAGGTTTTCCGGATTGACGGCGATCGCGCGGCGGAACCATTCGACCGCTTCCGACGCCCGTCCGTGCCGCTGCATCCGCACGCCCCAATCGTTCAAGGATTTGGAATAAGTCGCGCCCAGCACCGAGGCGGTTGCATTGGGTGGGTTTCCGAGTCGCAGCCATTTCAACGCCGGACCGGACCAAGCATTGGCTCTTTGCTGCTGCGCAGCGAGACGCTGGGCCAGGGCGCCAAGGTGGTTGGTCCAACGCTGCTGCCAGATTTGTTCGTTGGTCGCGACCGTCGCATCCGTCAGCCGCGGACCTGCCTTGGCCATGGCGGGTCGCGGTACGAGGCGATGGACGGCCCCATTCGGTTCGTCCCCGAATGCTTCGAAGAAAAAACCGGAACTTGGATGCAGATACACCACCGGTTCCTGCGCGGCCAACCTAGAGGCGAGCGCCGACAGTTCGCGCGGCCCGATTTGGCTCCCGCCGTTCGTGGAGGGCACCGCCGGCCACCGCGTCGGGAATTGGCCCGCCATGAATTCGTGATATTGAGGTGCCGTCAAGGATGGGGTATCCACCAGGATGACCTCCTGGTCGCGGCCCTGAGCGACCAGTTCAGCGCGCAACAGCAGCCGCCGCCGCGCCTCCTCGCTCAACACCACCGACGTGCCGGCGGGCAAATCACGATAAAGTTCCCGGGCGAATTCATGGATCGCGGGACCGTTGGTGGTGTTTATCTCGCCGAGATTTTTCCACAGCAGCACGCCGGGCAAAAGTCCGAGTACGGCATAAGTTGCTGCCGCCGGCCACGTCGTCCGGCGCCGCCGGCTTCCGTGCTGGCCGAACAATAGGCAGTAACCCGCACCATACCCCAACACGACCGCCCAAGTGTAGTGGTAGAGCAACATCGGCCCCTTCAAATCCAGGTGCTTGGGGGTGAGGCTCGGATTCAGCACGATCCAAAACGCGGTGACGAAAAACAGGCCGTGGAGAAAGTGGCCCATGGCTTTGGTAAGGAAAACCCCAGCCCTGGTATCGTCGGCACATTGCATCGTGTGCGACTTCCAGCGGACCGCCAGAATCAGGAACGGCAGCAAACCGGTCGCAACCAAAAGCCGAAACCCCGGACTTTTCAATAGCATCAGCGCGTGCTGCTGCGACTTCAAATGGGCATTCAAAGCCGGCCCGAAACTCAGCGGGTCCTGGTCGGAAAGACTGAGCCAGGTTGGCAGCAACAAATACATGCTGAGTCCGACCACCCCCCACCAAGTCATCCGCAGCAGAAAACGCGGATGCAAGAAATGACGAAAGCCTTTTACCCAGATAATCGCCGCCAACAGCATCGGGAAATAGCCCACCATCATCCAGTTGTCCGCCATCCCGGCGGCATAGCTACACGCGCAACGCGAAAGCCAGGATTGCTCCTGGGTGACGCGAAATTCGAGCAGACAGCGGAAGGCGTAGGCGAAGCATAGCAAACTGATGAGCTCGCCGGTCGCCGAAGTGGCTTGTTCCCAGAAGTTCAATTGCAAACCGAATCCCACCGCCGCCAGCACGGGTGGAATCCACGCCGTGGGGGTGGCGAGCACGGTGACCCACGCGCTTTTGTTAAGGGCGCCTTCCGGCAAAATATCATGCCGCAGTAACGCCACCGAACGGGCGAGGAGAACCAGTACCAAGCCGGCACATCCGGCGGTAAATAGATTCAAAGCCAAAGGAAGCCAGGCCGCGGGCAGGCAACGGAAGGGGAAAAACACCGCCAGACACAACGGCCGATCCAGTTCCGGCCGCCACAACCACCCGGAAATCCGGGCAATATTTCCCAGACTGGCCAAGGAGATCCAGTGATTGAGCGTGAGGAAATAGACCAGCACGCCGCCGGCCCCGATCAGCCAGGGCAGCGTTTTCAAAACGAAGCAGTTGCCGGTGCCGTCGCTGTTATTCGGGGTCATGCGTCACCGGGTTGGTTGTCGAATTCAAAAAACATCACTGCGCCCGCGAGGGCGGCGTGATTGTCGAGAGGGAGACAATTGGGGGCAAGGCGAGAATCGGATCGCCACCGACGGCCACCGACGACGGGCGGCTTCGATGTTTTTGAATTACCGGTGCTAGATCCGCAAAAACAGTTCGCGGCGGTACATCCAATAAAGAATCAGCCAGTAGACCAGCATGATCGCCGCGCCGTGGAGAAAGGGTTCATATGCGTCGCCCAGGAACCTGAAGAAGTCCTGGCCGAGATTGGTTTTCAGGTTTTTCTTGATGAAAGTATCGAACAAATGGGCGATGCAATAAGCGGCGATCGAGTTCATGCCGATGACGGTTAGCGGAAAAGCGCACCGCCGTAGGCCGATGATGTCCACGACCACATAGAAGCCCGCCAACAGCAGAAAACACCAGCCGCCGCTGAATAATACCCAGCTCGGCGTCCAGATTTTTTTGACCACCGGACAGATGCCGAGCGCGCCACAGAGCCAGCCGGACGCCAGCCCAATGACGCCGGCGATGACGAGCCATTTCACCTTGGCCCAGGGCCCGCGCTCACTGCGCATCACGCCGCCGGCGATGAGCCCGAGGATCATCGTGCCCAGGGTCGGGATGAAGCTCAGGGTTGAATAACCGCCACCGTTGTAAATGAACTCGCTTTTGCGCGGAAAAAGATTCATCCACCAAGTGTCGAAAGCCCAGGCGAGATTGCTGTTCTTTTGCCAATGCACCGCGAAGCCGGTCACCCCGGAATCGGCCAGCCATTTCTGAGTCACGCCCACCTTGGCATAGTCGAAATCGGCCGGCGGCAGCGGGTAGAGCGCGAAGGCGGCCCAGTAACCGACCAGCACCGCGGCGAGGGCAATCCATTGGGCGCGCAGGGACCGAAACCCCAGCAGGAACAGGAATCCGTAACCGAGCCCGATCTGGCTGAGCGTGTCCTCGAACGTCCAGCGCGTCTGGTCCGCGCCGGTGGACCGAAGAAAAACCCCCAGCAGAATCAGCACAAGCGCCCGCCAGAAGGCATGCAGACTCATTCGGATCTGGCCTTGCCCGCGCGCGACCCGGCTGGCGATGGAGAACGGCAGGGCCACGCCGACCAGGAACGAGAACGACGGCTGGATCAGATCATGCAGCGAACAGCCGAGCCACTCGACGTGGGATTGGTGATGGCAAAGAAATTTCCAAAAATCGCTTTTCGGCAACGCTTCCGCCACGCGACAAAAGTGGAATACTTCGCCCATCATGAGGAACATGACGAAGCCGCGAAACGCATCGAGGGAGGTTAACCGGGGCGGTAATTCTTTGATGGCAGGCTGGCTCATATTGGACTGGCCCTGTTGATAGAGTTCTCCCGGCCGGTTGCAAAGAGAAATCGCCGTCGGAAAAACCAAATCAAATCAGAGAGCAGGCCGGGCCGCTAATATTCCGGCTCTTCAAGAACGTGGCTAAAGGAATACATACACACTGGATTAGCTCTCAGAGCGCCGATAATATAGCTGATTGCAAACGTCCCATTTGGGCCCGCCAGGGGGCAAGCGGGACGGCCTCTTACACCGCTTTGATTCAGGTAGGGAGCGATATCTGCAATTCCAGGCGTAGACCATGAAATCTGCTTGTGCTCGAGTGACCAAATTTCCTTGGCAAAGCGGATTTGGGCCAGATTATTGATGCAGGCTGCCAGGGGAGGAACATAACCCGTCGTCCGATAAAACTTCTGCCGCGCAGTTTGTGGAGCAGAGAACAGATTCTGGTTGTTGTAAACAAGGCCGTTGCGGGCTCGAACCGTGCTTGTTTCGTAATAAATGAACTCCTGGGGAAGGCTTTTTTCTTCGAACCAATTAACCAAATTCGTGGACGATTGAATCCGATACAGCTGGCCGATTTCTCCCTGGATGCCGAAATCAAATTGACCGTTGGCGCTGCCGATGGGGGTTAATCGTGGAGACGCAGTCCCTTCGGTCACCTTCAAGGTGGCCACGTCACTGAGGGTGCCACTGACGGCGTTGGAAACCATGACCGAGTAACCACCCGATTGATTGGTGGTCAGGTTGTCCAGACTTAGAATCGGGAAAGTCTCGCCCGGGATGTCCACCCCGTTGAACCGCCATTGACAAGAAAACGGCGGGGAGGCTGGGGGATTACCGGCGGCGACGACTCCAAAAAAGACGCTTCCGTTGGTAGAAACTGTCCGGCTGAACGGTTGAATCACAATGATCGGCGTGTTCGTTTCGGTTATTCTGAGGGTGAAATCCCCGTAATTGGTTCCGACGGCACGCAACTGGTAAGTGGTACCGGCGGTTGCAGGGAAGGTAAGAAACGGATGGCGACCCGTGTCAAAACCAACACCTGCGACGAAGGTAAACCCTGACGACCAATCAATTCCAGTCCAAACGTCGACAACTCCTCGTTTGGATGTCTTCGGGGAGAAGTTCAGTAATTCAAAGGTCACCGGTTCCGAAATGCTGGCGGTCCAGGACCACCATACGGATGCGCTATTGCTCAGAGCAATCGGATAAATCGAAGTTCCCTCACCGGGAGATTCTCCCAATTGAATCGTCGCGTTTTGGAGCGTTCCGGTAAAAGTGACCGAACTTCCGGTCAGAACGATTCTATTTTCAAAGTTGTCGTTCAAGGGTGGCGATTGCGCAAAGGAAAATGCCTCAATAAAAAGAAACGCGCCGAAGAGTATGGTCACCGCTGTCTGTTTCATGCGGCCCGTACAACCTGGTGAAAACTCCCCAGCCAAGCCAATGGCTGGAAATTTGCCTTTTGGCACCGCACCATTAAGGGAGAATCGTTTTTGCTTCGCGTTCATTTACGGTGACTTGGTGTCTCCCTGGGCGGGTGACAGCACTTTGCATCCGTTCGGTCGCATCTCTTATGCCCAAACTGCCTCGACATTAGGGGCAGTGCCAAAAAGGGATACCCGGTGCTCCGTTTGGCAGCATTGAATTTTGCACGCTGGTTTGGTCTAATCGAACAACGGCCAGTCTTACAGGGTGATGGCGAACAATGTAGGACCGCCGTGAACGGCAAAACTTTTTGAAGACGATGGTTTACCGCGTCGTGACAATTAATCGTGAGGTAATTCTACCAGCCGCCTCTCGCCGAGACTACACCAAGGAGGACGCGTCTTGATACTTTTGTGACCGGAGTGCGCTCGCCGCGCCGTCGTCCCAAAGCAAGGTCTGAATCAATTTCCGGTTCGGAATGGCTGGCGAGGCTGGTCTGGAACTCAAACGCTTCGGCCCGTCTCATTTCCGCGCGGCGCGCGGGAGGATCAGGTGCTGAATCCAGTTGCGGAACTCCACGGTGCGGACTTGCGGGTCGAGCACATCATCGTCAATGACGAGTTGCCAGCACAGGTCTTTGCGCTGCGGTTCGGCGTGGAGCGCTTCCATGCGATTCACATGCGCCATCAGGTCGTCGTGATCCCGATAAAAACCAATCGGGATCAACTTGGACTCGCGTGCGACCGTCAGGCGAGCCATTTCGTGCAGGTCATATTCGGGATGATATTGCACGCCCCAGAACTCGCCTTTCTTGTGCTTCACCGCGATGGCTTGAACGCCCGTCCAATCGTTCGTGGCCAGGCATTGGCTTCCACGCGGCAACGAGGTTACTTCGTCCACGTGGCTGATGAATCCTTCAAACACCTCGGCGCGGCCGGCCATCATCGGATGCTTCTTGCCTTGCGGTGTGAGGCGGATCCGGCGCGCGATTCCCATCTCGCGGCCTTTCGGGTTGGCTTTGACGTCACCACCGGCTGCGTAGGCCGCCATCTGGAGGCCCCAGCAACTCCCGAATTGCGGTGTGCCGGCTTCGTAGCCGCGCTTGGCCAGTTCGATCTGACTCAGCACGCGCGGCTCCTTTTCATAAATCGTCGCGTTGCAGCCCGTCCAGAGGATGCCGTCGTAATCCTTGAGCGCGACGCCCGTGGGAATTTCCGAGCCGGGATCGCTGGGGAAAAGCAGGTCGGCATGGGCGCGGGGTAATTCGCGCTTGAGCATTTCGCGGTAGAGATCGGCGGCGAGTTTCATGCCCGCCGCGGCGAGATCGTCGCGGCTGGCGCAATCGTAGCCGTCCACGATCAGGAAATTCATTTTGGCGCCGGTAATCTTTCGCATGGGCAATGAAATCAGGATTGAAGTTTTTGCAGGATCGTCGCCAACTCACGGAAATCGCGGCAAACCGCGTCGGCTTTGGAGTTGGGGCCGCCCCGGTCTTTGGCGATCGGCACCAGGATCCCCCGCGCACCGACGGCATGCGGGCCAGCGATGTCCTTGGCCTCGCGGTCGCCGAGGTGAACAATCTCCTCCAGTGTACAGCCGGTATTCTTGGCGACGGCGTGGAAGGCGCGCGGATCGGGTTTCGAGTAACCCACTTCATCCGAGAACACAAAATAATCAAAATAATGAAGCAAACCGTAATGCCGGAGCAACTCGCGCAAGGCCCGACCGGGGCTGAAAATGGCATCGGAGATGACCGCCAATCTGTATTTGCCCTTGATGCTTTCCAACGCTTCGCCGACGCCCGGCAGCAGGTCAGGTTTGACCTCAAGTTCCATGTCCTCGTGCAGGCGGACCAGCTCGGCGAAATCCTTTTCGGGAAGTTTCCGTCCCAAACCTTGCAGCAGGACGCCAAGCCGGACACTCACGGGCCAGGTCACATTCTGGCCGTACCAGACCTCGCGGAATGCGGCATCGGTCGTGTCGTAGCAGCGATCAATCAATTCGCGCGCAATGGGACCCTGGCGTTCGAGGAATTGGTGGACGAGCTCGCGTCGCTGAAGCGACTTGGGCGGCAAGCCCGCGGCGGCGCGCTTAGGTTCGTCCGAGTCGTCAATGAACACCGTATCCCACAAATCAAAGGAAACAGTTTTGATAACCTTACCCATGGTGACCCTTCTGACTTCGCATATTCAATTTCCTGACCCCATATCAGCCTGAACCTTCAATAATGTCCGGTGCTCGCGCCGCTCAGTAACCCTGCGCCTCGCGAGGGGGAATTCCCCGGAGCGACAGAATTATATTCCACAGCCGGAACGGATGTCAGTCTTTTTTGTCGGACCGGATCAGAGCCCGACCAAAGGGGAGGCGCACCCTGCGAACAGAAAACCCGCGCCGCAGATTCGTTCCTGTGCCACGGCGCAAAGTTGGCCAGCGGCGCCGTGATGCGGGAACCGCGGCGGCAGCAAGTTCGGCTGCTGAAAAAAAGTGGCCGCCAGGTTGCGCGCCCGGGCCCGGCAACGGGAAGCGGAAGGAACGCCGCCCGCGCCGCCCACTTTTGTATCGGCGCCGGAGATATCGCAAGCAGGAATTCCTTTTCGTCAGCCCCCAAACCGGATCCCAATTGACCGCTCCTTCCAGTCCGCACCGATTGGGCGGCATTTGCTTGTCGCTCGACGATTTTCTTGTCAGGCTCGGTGGCATGTTGAGTCGTATTTTCGGGTTGTGGTTGGCGTTCGTCGGGTCGGCGGCGGCGGCGGAGCTGGCCTTTGACTTCAGCGCCGTTCCCGCAAAACAAATTCCCCCCGGCTTTACCAACCTCGTCGCCGGCAAGGGCAAGCTTGGCGAGTGGCGCGTGCTCATGGCCGACTTTCCGTCGGCGCTGCCGTCGCTCAATGACAAAACGCCCGCGCTGACGCAACGCTCGGTGCTTGGCCAGTTCAGCATGGAGGTGACGGACGAGCGTTTTCCCATCCTCCTGTACGACCGCGAGACGTTCACGGATTTCACCCTGACGACCAAATTCAAACTGGTGGACGGCGTGGTGGAGCAGATGGCCGGCATCGTCTTTCGCATGCAGGATGAGAAAAATTTTTACGTCATCCGCGCCAGCGGCTTCGGCAACAACGTGCGCTTTTACAAAATGGTTGCGGGCCTGCGCAGCCCGCCCATTGGGCCGGAACTGCCCGTGCCTCGCGGGGTGTGGCAAGAATTGAAGATCGAGTGTCAGGGCAATCGGATTCGCGCCTGGTTGAACGGCCAGGACGCAATCCCGCCGTTGACGGATACCAGCTTCGCGGCAGGCAAGATCGGCTTCTGGACCAAGTCGGACGCCATCAGTTATTTCACCGATACCAAGATCACCTACACCCCGCGCGAGACCCTGGCGCAGATTCTGGTGCGCGACACGGTGACCAAGAACCCGCGGCTCATGGGGCTAAAGATTTATCTCTTCGACGAGCACGGCGAACCGCGGGTGGTAGCCAGCCTGGACCCGAAGGAAGTTGGCACGGCCGGAGGCGACGCGGAAAAGAAATCCATCGCGGACGGAAAGATCGCCTATGGCAAAGGCAAAGCTACGGTGGCGGTGATCCAGCCATTGCGCGATCGCAACGGTGAACCGATTGCGGCCGTGCGGGTGACGATGAAGTCGTTTCCCGGTCAGACGGAACAAAGCGCATTGCAACGCGCCCTGCCGATCGTGAAGGAGATGCAAGCGCGCGTGCGAACCCTGTCGGAGTTGAAGGACTAGCCCGCGGCAAGCGTCTCTCACCGGCGAGCCAGTCGGCGCTTCGTGGTTTTTCTTGGGGGCAGTGGCCTGAAGATCGCGGCGCGTCCGGTGGCGTTGCCGGTTTGCCGGAACTCCGATTGCTACTTCGACCGGCCACCCGTTTCCAAGTGCCTCCCGACTGCGTCATTCGCGACCCCAAAAAGGACTGCCAGCCGCGGCATCCCAAAAACAATAAACCCCGGGAGGCGAGCCGCAAGCTCAAGGA
>JANOHH010000638.1:0-5019 GCA_031406395.1 Verrucomicrobiota bacterium
CTCCGGATGGCCGCATCTTTTTCAACGAGCTGGGTGGGAAGCTGAGGATCTGGAAACCGGGTGGCGAAGTGGTCGAGGCGGGAAGCGTGCCGGTGTTTGATCAGCAGGAGAATGGTTTGCTCGGCTTTGCTTTGGATCCCCAGTTCGCGCAGAACCACTGGATCTATCTGCTGTATTCTCCCACGAATTTTGTGGGTCAGCGGTTAAGCCGTTTCCGGATGGCCGGTGACCGGCTCGATCTGGCCAGCGAGAAAGAGGTGTTCCGTTTTGACGAGCAACGGCGCGAGTGCTGTCACCACGCGGGCTCGGTGCGGTTTGCTCCAGACGGTTGTTTGCTGATCAGCACCGGGGACAATACCCATCCGTTCGGCGATTCCGAAAGCTACGGTCCGATGGACGAGCGACCGGATCGGGAACCCTGGGACGCGCAACGAAGCTCCGCCAACACTGCATCCAAAGGCGGAAAGATTCTGCGGATCCGGCCCACGCCCGAAGGTGGCTACACCATTCCGGACGGCAATCTGTTTCCGAAGGACGGCTCGGGTGGTTGCCCCGAAATCTATGTGATGGGCTGCCGCAATCCCTGGCGCATGAGTGTGGATGAGCGGACGGGAATTGTTTACTGGGGCGAGGTTGGGCCCGACGCCGGCGGCGATGGTCCGCGAGGCTCGCGGGGCTACGATGAAATCAATCAGGCGCGCAAGGCAGGCAACTTTGGTTGGCCTTATTTTGTCGGGAGCAACTTTCCCTACGCGCAATATGATTACGCCACGAAAATCGTCGGCCCGCTGTTCGATCCGGCGCGGCCGGTAAATAATTCGACCAACAACACGGGCGCAAAAGTGTTGCCGCCCGCGCAGCCGGCGTTGATCTACTGGCCTTACGGCGAGTCCAAGGAATTTCCGATGCTGGGTAGTGGCGGGCGCACGGCCTGTGCCGGGCCGGTGTTTCACTTCAAACCCGAATTCGAGCAGACCAGCGGTTTTCCGCAACACTTCAATAACTGGCTGCTCTTCTGGGACTGGCAACGGCCGTTCATGAAATGGGCCCGCCTCGATTCCGACGCGCGGCTGCTCGGTATTGAAGCTTTCACCGGCGCGGTGGTCCTCGAGAATTCCAAACCGAAGATCGAAGCAGCCGAAAAGGCCGGGACGTTCGTGATCCGGCGACCAGTGGATGCGCAGTTTGGCCGGGATGGTTGTCTCTACCTTTTGGATTATGGCGAGACCTGGGGCACGAACGCGGATTCCAAGCTGATCAAGATCTCCTACCAATGGGGCAATCTGGCACCGATCGCCAAAGCTTCCGCGCGTCCGGCCGCCGGTCGGGAGCCCTTGACCGTTGCGCTTTCCAGCGCCGGCTCGAAGGACATCGAAAGCGATCCACTGCGTTTCAAATGGCAATTGTTTCAAGGCGCGGGAGCCTCGCTGACCGATACCAACCGCGTCGTGACCGGGAAATTTCTATCCACCGAGCCGAATCCGAGCGTGACCCTGGACCTGCCGGGGAATTATGTCGTCCAACTCACCGTGAGTGACGACAAGGGCGCGAGTTCGAAGACCAGCCTGCCGCTCGTCGTCGGCAACACCCCGCCACAAGTGCGGTTTGAGTCGCCGCAAACGGGCGACTTCTTCGCGCCCGGACAATTGATTCCCTACCAGGTCCGAGTCGTGGATGCGGAGGACGGCGACTCGGCGCAGGTGGATGAAGTGATGGAGGCGCGGACTTTTGTCAGCGCGCGCTGGGGGCTCGGCGATGGCAGGGAGGAAGCCAGCCAACCGGGGCTGGCCATGATGAAACAGAGCGATTGCTTCAACTGCCATTCCATCGCGACCAAAATCGTCGGTCCGGCCTACCTGGAGGTGGCGAACAAATATCGCGGGCAAACGGGCGCCATCGAGGCGAGTATCCAACGCGTGCTCAAGGGTAGTAGCGGGGTCTGGGGCGAAGCGCCCATGCTGCCCCATGAATCGTTCACCGGCGATCAGGTCCATCTCATGGTGCAATGGATCTACGAGCTCAAACCGGGTCAGACGGGTGCCGGGCTCGTGCGCGGGCTGACCGGTTCGGTTGTTGCCCCCACGAACGATGCGATTCGTGAGGTGTTGCTGGAAGCCGGTTACACGGATGCCGGTCATGCCCCAGCCGGCCCGTTGGTTGGGAACCACCAAGTGAAGCTTCGCCGCCGTCGGCTCGAAGCCGAGTCGGCGGAAGTCATTCGCGGACCCAAGATCAAAGCGAACGATCAGGCGAGCGGGCGGTCGATGCTGGCCGAGATTGATCGCACGCATTCACTGCAGTTTGAGAATCTCAACCTGGCTGACACAACCAGCGTGAGCTGCCGCGTGGCCAACGGCAGCACCAACAACGCCGTGATTGAATTCCGCGTCGGTTCGCCGGAGGGCGACGTGCTCGCGGCCATCGCGGTGAAACCCACCGACGGCTGGAATAAATGGGTCGAGTTGCAAGCGCCTTTGAAAACGACGAACCATCGCACGGCCGTCTGCCTCACATTTACCAGTCCCATTACGAATCGGTTGCTGAACCTGGATTGGGTTGAATTTGGTCCTCGTTGATTTCCCACGCAGTCCAGCGGCGCAGCGTCTCGCTGCCGCAGCTAGAGCGCTTCGCCTCTCGGTTGGCGGAAACCCGCGTGCAGCCAGAATTCTATTTCGCCGGCAAGGGCGACTCGGGCGGCGCGCCCGGTGCCGGCGGACTGGCGGGCAACAATTGCAGAATCTCCTGCTGCTGCTGATACCATTCCCGCAACGGCCGCGAGAGCAGGGACACTTTGAAGGCTTTGAAGTGGGCGATGTTCAGGGCTTCTTCCACCTGCTTTTTCAACTGTCCGTTCATTTCGGACTTGGCGTCGTCGGCCCAGCCCTTGAACGAGCCGGTCTTTTCGTTGAGCGCCTTGGCGGCGGCCAGCCGGGTTTCGTGTTCGTACGTGTATTCCGGCACCTGGACGTAACTCTTGTCCACCTTGCCAATGACGCGGTTGGTTTCGCTCCGGGCGGTGATGACGGATTTGGCGACCTCGATGATGCGCTGTTCCAGTTTGGCCACGATGTCTTCTTCGCCGATGGCGCCGTCGGCCTCGGCGCCGAGATTGCGAGGCGCGTTTTCCAATTTCTGGCAGAGCTGCTTGATCAGTTCCTTTTCCAATTCGGCAAAATATTTTTTGCCACGTTGCAGGATCAATTCCCGTTCCTCCTTGGTGAAGCTGTATTTTTTGTCGTCAAGGCCGACGAACACAGCGTAGTTCGTGGAGCTCAGCAGTTTTTCCAGTCGTGCGGTGAGGTTGGTGGCGTTTAACCGCTGCACGATGGGGATGCCGGCGGGATCGTCCTTGAGTTCGAGTTTGAATTCCGCCGGCAACGCCGAGAACAGCGCGCGGTCCACGCCGTTCAGTTGCTCGATCTGGCTCTTGAGATATTTCCAGTGGCCGGCCTGGCGTTCCTTGAGGTTCAGGTCGCCGATGTAATCGAACTGGTTTTCCACGCGCAACGAACGCGTGTCCGCGCGGAACCAGCTGAGCGCTTTGACGAACTGCGCGGCGATTTCGCCAATGGTGGCGGTGTAATTCAAGCTGACCTGTTCCAATGGCAGGCGGTCGAGCGGATTTTGCGGCGCGCGGGCGCTGATGAACCGCTCGATGAGGCTGTTCGGCAGCAGGTCAATGAGCTGCGCGGTTTCCACGTACGCGCTGACAACCGGTTCGGGGCCGTAGTCGAATCGCTGCACATCGCCGTAGCGCCCGACGTCGTCGTCGGTGGCGAACAACATCTTGTTGGTGCGCGCCTCAGCGCTGTCGAAATAGCCCCAGCCAATCGCGGCGCGGTCATGGGCCAGCGGTTGGTTGAGCGTCCGCATTTGCCAGCCGACGAACACGCTGCCCTTGAACACCGTGTATTCCATGATCGAAGTCGCGGCGAGTTTGTTCGTGTAGGCGTC
Source organism: Verrucomicrobiota bacterium (assembly GCA_031406395.1). Taxonomy (GTDB): domain Bacteria; phylum Verrucomicrobiota; class Verrucomicrobiia; order Limisphaerales; family JADLHS01; genus JADLHS01. The sequence goes on from JANOHH010000638.1 coordinate 3,955, forward strand.
GAGCGGTGCGCCGGTCAGATAGGCCCGGAACCATTCGTTCAGTTCCTTGGCCGTGAGCGTCGCGCCCAGGCTGCCACCGAAATTATGACGCAGGCCGAGGACGTGGCCGACTTCGTGCCCCACTACGTTGCGGACGTAATCCTGTGCCACGCGCACCACTGCCGCGTCGGTGAGGGCATCGTTGGCGAGCAGTTCCTGCAGGCCGTGCGCCATCTGCCGGGCGAACACCCGCGGGTCCAGTTCGCAGCACGCCGCGGACGCGAGGAACGGCACGCCCAATTGCGCCGGACCTTTCTTGTCGTCCTTCTTCACCGCGGCCACTTCCTCCATTGCCCGGAGCAGCGCCCGCGCGCGCGCCTGGCCGAGAAAACTGAAGGCGCTCGTCATATACGCCTGGCCGTGCTGCGATTCGCCGTTCAACGGATCCACCAGCACGTCGGCGTACGCGAAGCCCGCTTTGTCCCACGGCACCCATTGCACGAGGTTGTGCTTTGCGTCCGGGGCCGTGACGCCGTCCGGTGCCTGCTTTACCCGCACGGCCTCCTTGCCGAAGACGAGGTTCCAATAAAGAATGCCGTCCTTCACCGCCTCGACAAATTCCGGCGGCGTATTGGCCGAGTAATAAAACTCCACCGGCTGCTTCAGGTCAAAACGGTCAATGCGCGCGGACACCCGGCCCGTGCCGGGCTCCAACAGGCCTTGGGTCTCGAAATATTTCGTATAGCGGGAATCCACCACGCTCGGTTCCTTGCCGGCGAAATCGCCCGGCTGATACGGCGCGATGAAATAGCGCACCTCGTAGCGCGACTCCACGTCGGCATTGCTTTCCCGGCTGCGCGTCTGGACGCTCTGGCGGATGATGAGTTGGCCGCCGTCCGTGCGCATTTCAAAGACGCGGCTTTCCGGCACCTCGAGCACGTTGTCATGGGACGAAAAATCCAGGTTGCCGCCATCCGTCCAGGATTGCGTGAACACGCGCCGCATCCCCTTGTTAAAATCAATCACCACCCGGTCGGCGTCCTGGCGCACGATGGGGAAGTTCGCGAGCAACCGCCGTGCGGGCAG
>JANOHH010000658.1:0-1068 GCA_031406395.1 Verrucomicrobiota bacterium
AGAGCCGCGTCTGCCGGAGGCTCAGCGAGAATTTTGAGGACACTTGGGCCCGGGTCGGTCAAGGCGACGGCTTCACCATCCCGGCGTCGCAGCCCACCAAGCGCATTGATTACATTTGGATTACCAAAGATAAGTCGCTGGAGCCGCTCAAAGTCTGGGTGCCGCAATCCGATGCGTCCGATCACCTGCCCGTGGTGGCCGAGTTTCTTTTGCGCTGACGGCAAGTTCTTCAGAATTGGTCGTGAGACGTCGTGAGGACTCTTAAGCCGCTCCCAGCCGGGAAATGTTTGCGTCTCCTCCCCTCGCGGCAGGAGAGAAGAGTCAAACGCGGCAGAATGCGATCTTCAGATCGGCTATTGCTGCGGCAGGATGTGACTCGCAATGGAACAGCTGGGTAGCGCGTTCACTGCACCGAAAGTGTATTTGCCACCGCTCGGACAGACGGGGATGAGGTCCTTCAAATAAGGCATGAGGTCCTGGGTGGTGGGCGTCGCCTCTGCTGTTTTCTTGTTATCCAACGCCCACAGTTGTTTGGCGCCGTCCAGCTGGCGAAGATGATTGATGCAGATGGTGGCGGCTTGCTGCGTCGCCGACAATGCTTGGGCGGCTTGGAGATTGGTACTCAAGGACTGGACCTGGATCTGGGCGGCTTGGGCCTGGGCCTGCGCCCGTTGCACTTCGCTCAAGGCCGATTGCGTTTGCTTGGCGAGCTGGTTTTTTTCATCGCGCGCCTGGCGGATTTCATTGCGGAGGCGCAGCAAATCCTGGTTGTCCTTGCGCAGCCGCGCCAGTTCCTCGGCGGGAACTTGCTGACTCTTGAACTCGGCCAGCTCGGTGCGCAAGGTTTCCAGCTCCTTCACTTCGGCTTGCAGCGTCGCGAGTTCAGTGGATTTGGACTTGGTGCTCTGATAAAAAACGCCCGCGGCAACCAATGCCAAGACGGCGACGAGCCACGGAAGGATGGTTTTCATTTTCAGGTCAATGGCGCGCGCCAGGCAATGGGTGAATTGATGGTTTGAAATGGTGCGCGAGGCGGGAGTTGAACCCACAACCTTCGGCTTCGGAGAC
>JANOHH010000702.1:0-1442 GCA_031406395.1 Verrucomicrobiota bacterium
GGCCTTGAACGTATTCGAGACCGCCGCCGGTTTGTAATACGACAACTGCAATCCGCCGCGTCGCTTTTGACTGCCGCCGCGGTCCTCCCCTGCCCCCTCGCTGCCGCCGCGAAATTGCTTCCCGGCCACGACCTGCTCGCGCATCACCTTGGCGACGGACGGGACGGCTTCCGTGATGATCTGGTTGGCCGCCACGACATATTTCTCCAGCAACATGGGCGGCAGCGTGAGAACGTCGCCGATGCTGTCGAAGCCGTGACCGGTATCGTCCGGCGGAAAAGCGGTGGTCGTGTCGAAGTCCACGCCCAGTAAATCGCGGATTGTGTTGCGATATTCGACTCGATTGAGCCGACGAATGGTCACGCGGCCTGGATCGGGATTTTTTAGGTCCACCTGAAACACCGTCGCCTTGATCCATTGCTCAATGCGTTCCTTTTCGGCCTTCGTTGGCTGGGCTTTTTTTGCGGGCGGCATCAGACCGGCGCGCAGATTCTTGAGGACATGCAGCCACAACTCCCGGTCATCGAGGACCGCTTGATCGGTCTTGAACTCGTCGAACGCGACGCTGCCCTTGCTCATGCCGTCCGCATGGCAGTCGTAACAATACTTGGAGAGGAGGGGTTGGATTTCTTTCCGGAATTGCTTGGCGTTGGCTGCCTCGGCCTCGGACACCAGACAACCCAAAGCCCCGGCGGCGAGGATGAGGACGACGCAGCCCTGCCGGATGCGCGCGCCAAAAGTCTTGGGCGCAACTGGCAAAACCCACCGCTCGGGGTGAAAAGTCATTTCTGAATCCATTATTCGACAAATCAACCGACGGCCGATCGGTTGCGTGTGTTCAATAATACTCGCAGAGGACCACCAAAAGCCACTCCAGTTCGCGGCCGCAGCAAATATATCGACGGTGCCGCCATGAATTTGGGTTTGTGTCCTCACCAGCACAGCGTTGCGCTCGCGCAAATCGGGCGGCAGAATGAGCGCCATGGCATGCGTGGTGTTTTTCCGGGCGGCCAATGTCGGTGGCCACCAAAAGTTTCAACCGAGCGTTCTCGCCCGCGAGTTGAAGGAGTTTGGCGCTTTCAATGTGGGGGCGGCGGGGACACTTGTTGTGCGCAAAACGGTCAGCCAGGCAAAGTTGCGGGCTGAAATTCTCCGCCGACTGCCATTCAAACCGGAACTGATGATTTGTCCCGCCCGCGATGTGCTCGCTCTGGTTCATGGCTCGTGGTTTCAGGCTGCACCGGAAGGAAAAGACGTCGGTCGGTTTGTAAGTGTGCTGCAGCAAGCGCCTCGCCCAATGCCAAAGCTTCCCATCGAACAACCCGGCGGCGGTAGCTGGGAAGTACGCGTGGTCGCCATCGCGGGCCGGTTTGTCTTGAGCGTCCGGCGCCTGGGGCAAACTTATTCCAACGCGGTGTCGTGTAGCAAACAAAGTTGGAAAA
>JANOHH010000703.1:0-4112 GCA_031406395.1 Verrucomicrobiota bacterium
CCGGATAAATATGCCAGTATTCCCGCGCGTCTTCTGGTGAAATCATTTTGCGGTAATGTCTGAAAAGCATTTTGGTCGTTTCGTGGCCTAATTGATTGGCCGTCAAAATCGCATTTTGGTGATATGCGAAGTGGTAGCTGCCATAACTGTGTCGCAATCCGTTCTGCGGCCACTTCTTAATTTCCGCCATAGCGCGCAACTCGTCGAGACGACGATACAAGTTTCGTGGGACGATTGGGCCTTCCATCTTTTCATGCGGTTTTAGCCAAGCCGCTAGGTTTTCAGAGATTTTCACCAATCGGTGTTGGCTTGTTTTTGCCGATGCGGCAGTTACTTCGATCAATCCTTGGCGTAGTTCTACGTTGTTCCAATCGAGCTTTGCTAATTCGGAAGCGCGCAGCCCTGCGAAGAATCCAATCGCAAGATACGGGACAAGTCCAAGATCGGAACGAAGCTGGGCCGCAAATAAAAGACTGAGCGACTCACGCACATCAAAAATTTCTGTCTCGCTAGCTGTGGCTTTGGGCTTCTGGATTCGATCAATGACATTCTCGGCGCAATAGTTTCGTGATTCCATTGCCCACCGGAACAGAATGCCCAAATCACGCAAATAGTTTTGCTCCGTGACGGGCGAAAAGTTTTGTTTACTCAACCATTCCTCAATTTCAAGGGGCGTTATCTCATTCAGCATGCGATCCGCGAACTGATTTTTGAAATTGCCGAATTTACAGGTCAATTCCTTAATGTAGCGGGGCTTGTTTCCGGCCTTTTTCTTTATTTCAAGAAATTCCGCAACTACGTCGCTGACAGGTTTCTTGCCACCGCGCGGTTGCGCGTGTTTCACATAGTAACTAACGGCATCAAGCAAAGTGACGCCACCATACTGTTCAAGCCGCTCGAACGCGCGCCCTGCGTCAATTTGTTGCCGGGGCGTGAGCGCAAATGCCAGAGCGCCCTGTTTTTTACGAGCCTCTTGCATTTTTCGGGCGTATGCTCTAGCCTCGCGCCTGTTGCTGAAGAACTTTCGGTGTCGTTTGTCGTTAATAGTGCCTGCGTCAACGCAGAAGCTAACAGAGCCGCCGGGGTTTTTTCGCGTGGTGATTTTGGGTTTGAGAGATGTCATAACGGTTTTGCAGTAACGTGCCTTTAGTATGACACTTATGCGTCACTCGGCCAAGAAAAAAAGCCGCTTTTGAGCGGTTTTTGTCATCTAAAAAGCCATTTTAAATGGCTGTTTTATAGTGATTTGAGAGTTTTTATGGTAGGTTACCCAAGTGGCCAACGGGGGCAGACTGTAAATCTGCTGGCTTACGCCTTCGATGGTTCGAATCCATCACCTACCACCATTTCCGATTGCAACTAATGTTTGCAATGGTTTCGTTTGGTTTTTGGCTTTTGTTCAATACTGAGTCATAACGCTCAGTCCTGACACATCCAAAATTTCTCATTCGTGCTCAGCGTTGTTCAAGGCGGCCATTTGATGGCATCGGGCAGACTTGGACACGCTGCGCGGCGCGCGCGCGAATTTCATCGGAGCCGTGGTTTGGGTCGATCAATTCGCCGACTTTTCAATCGAGTCGATCGCCTCTCGCAAGAGCTTCTCGTCCAATTCCACGAGGTGACAGCGCTCCGGGAAACGGCCTTCCTGCACATCGGCAATATACTCGCTGAAGGCAGCGATGCGTTCCTGTTGCAGGCGGCGGTGTTCCTCCAGGAAGTTGCGGTAGGCCTTGGCGTGGCGTGGCAGGCGTTCCGCGTAGTCTCCGAGAATGTCGTCCGAGAAAAGAAACTGCGTGTCGCAACCGCTGCCGGAGCCGAGCGACATCAGGATCAGTTTGGTCCGCGAACACAGGAAGCTCGCCAGGTTGTGGGGCACGACTTCCAGTTCCGCCGCATAGGCGCCGGCGTTCTCCAAGTCCTTCATGCGCTGGTGAAGCTGTTTCGCTTCATCGACCGTCCTGCCGATGGCGCGGTAACCGGTCCATGTGACATGCCGCGGCACCATCCCGAGATGCCCGACCACCGGAATCCGCTCGCGCGCCATCGCCTCGATGAGGAACGGACTGGCGGAGCAATACACCGAGCTGGCCCCCAATTCGAGGGCGCGGAATCCGACGCGGATCGCCTCTTCCGGCGACGCCAGGCCGTGCGGCGTGGCGGCGGAGAGAAAACTGTTCGGGGCGGCGGCGACGAGTTGGGGCAGGCGTGCCTCAGCCGCGGGTGAATCAAAGCTGCAACTCATCAGATCCACGCCCGCGGCTTCCGCTGCAGCGGCTTCTTCGGGTGACTTCACGTGAATGTGCGTGAGGCAGCGTTTACCCTTGAGCTGCTGTAGATCGTAGACGGTGTATTTTTTCCGCGGTCGTAGCATGGCGTAGCGTTGCAGGAAACCAGGTGTCGATCAACCTCCATCGCTGCGGGAGCCACTCACTTCTGGTTGCTGCTGTTTCCTTGACGGTCGGGGGACAATCTCCAAAACTCCGACCCATGACCGACCACTCGAACCTGCGCGATCCGTTTCGCGAAGCCCGAACTCAGGACGGCGTCCTCAAGTGTCCTTTCCAAGGCGAGACGCTGCCCATGATCCTGCGCCACGCCGACGTGCGCGAGGCCGCGAAGGATTGGCGAACGTACAGCTCGGACGCACCATTCCGGGTGCCCATCCCGTCGGAGGAGGCGGTCCGGACGATGCGTCAGTTACCCATCGAAACGAACCCACCCGAGCACACCGAGTATCGCGCCATCGTCGAGCCATTTTTCCAGCGAGCCAAGCAGCCCGACGTGATCGCAAAGGTAACGGCGTTGATCGGCGAAATACTCACCCAGGCGCTGACGCGGAAGTCCATCGAGATCGTGAGCGAATTTGCTTTGCCCGTGCAATCGCGCGCACTGACCTACCTCCTGAATGTGCCCGAGTCCGAGGCTGACGTGTGGATCGCGTGGGGCATCCATGTCTTCAAGGTCGCCGGGGGCGAGTTCAAAAAGGGCATTGTGCTCGAGGATTACCTGCACGCGCAGTTCGATCGCGCGGAGGCGAACCCCGGTGAAGATTTGTTCAGCGCACTGGTGACGGCCGCCTATCGCGAGCGGCGGCTGACCCGCGAGGAAATGATGGGTTTTGGCAACCTCGTCTTTGCCGGCGGCCGCGACACGATCATCCACAGCATTTCCAACATCATCGGCTACTTTGGCCAGAATCCTGAAGCCTTGGCGTATCTGCGCGCGGACCCCAAGCGGATCGTCCACGCGGGCGAGGAGTTTTTCCGCGTCTTCATGCCGCTCACCCACATCGGGCGCGTGTGCCCGGTGGACACCAACGTCCACGGCGTGCCGGTGAAAGCCGACGGGCGCGTGTCGCTGGCGTGGGCTTCGGCAAATTTCGATGAAACGGTGTTCAACGAGCCGGAGGAAATCCGCCTCGATCGGAAACCGAATCCGCACCTATCGTTCGGTTTCGGGACGCACCTCTGCCTGGGTGCGCCGCACGCGCGCCTGATCGTCCGCGGCCTGCTGGAGGCCCTGACCGAGCGCATCGAGCGGATCAGCGTGCTTGAATCAAAAGAACACATCGAGCACGAGGCACGCTACGAACGCGCGAATGGCTACGATTCCTTGACCGTGGCGTTCCAGGCCCGCTGAAACGCTGGTGTGCCGGTACCGGCAAAGCCTGATCGCCTCGTGTTGTTTATCTATTTGTTACCGACACAGTACAAAATCTCCTGCCGCTCGGCCCCTTTCTTTGCAACGCGCAGGTAAATGCGGTTGTCACAGATCACGGGAGACGCATATGCCTCGTCCCCCAGTTGGTTCGCCGCCAGAAGTTGGAACGCCTTGGGCGTCGCCGTAAAAACGAAAGTCTTCCCGGCCACGTTCGACACGTAGATGCGGTCGCCGACCATCACGGGCGACGCGTAGAAATCGCCGCCCAGCCGTTCCTTCCACAATTCCTCACCGGTGTCAGATTTCCAGCAAACCGCCATCCCGGCGTCCAGCACGGCATACAGGTAACCGTCCTTGGCAATCATCGATGGCACATAGACGCGGGCGGTGTTCTGCCAAGCCACCTTGCCCGAGCCATCCGCCATCAGGGCCACGGTATGGTTCTTTGGATA
>JANOHH010000707.1:0-6545 GCA_031406395.1 Verrucomicrobiota bacterium
CCGAACGCGCGATTTTTCCGCCTCCGTTTCGCAAACCAGATCGTAATACAACGGGTAGAAGAAAAAGTGCCCGTCGAGTTCGTCGGAGCTGGTGTCGCTCTTCCAATACCACTGACCGTCTTTGCTCTTGGGCCAGCGCGGTTCATAAACCTTCCAAAGCGAATCATCGGTCGCCTTTTCACGCTTGTCGCTTTCCAGCCGCCCGATATTCGGATCCCGCGCGGTGATCGGGAGAATGGTGCGCGCAACGTAGCCCGGCGGCGGCGAATGCTCGCCGCCCTGGGTGACTTCGCCCAACCAACGCAGCGCTTCGAACGCTTTTTGTGCCCGCTTTTTGGCCAGGGGATCTTTGGTCGCGCCGTAGGCAAAACATTCGCCCGCGCCGTACATGCTCGTCCACAGCCCGTCGTTGTCGCTGTCGCCCTGCGTGAACTGATTGGTCGAGCCTGGTTTCGCCACGCTGACCTCGAGCACGTATTCCCACGGCGTTCGCCGATGCAAAGCATCAATCTGGTTCTCGTAGAACACGGCTTTCTCCGCGAGCGTCATCGGCTTGCATTCGATCAGGCTCAACCCCGCCGCCGTGGCGAACCAGGCGTTTCCTTCCGGCGTGACCGCGATGCTGTTCACGACATTGTCCGGCACCCAGCGCCGGCCCTCGCGATACTCCCAGTTGTGCCCGTCGTAACGGATGGCGCCCATGCGCGTCCCGAACCAGACCACACCATCTTCGCCGGCTGCCATCGTTGTGAAATCGTTATACGGCAAACCATCCGCCCCCGTGAACAGCGTCCACTCCTTGTCGAGCCGGCCCACGCCCTGCGGAGAGGCGAACCACAATCGCCGCTGCGAGTCGTAGGCCACCCCATGCACGTTGACCGCCGCCCAACTGCGACCTGTCTTGTCCGCCGGGAACAAGCGTGTCCATTTGTCCTTGGAGTCCTGCTGGAAAAGTCCCGCCGCCGCGCCGACCACGATCCGGGGTCCGACGGCAATCTGAAAAACTGACTTGTTCTCGCCCAAGGTGTCGTTCAGGGCCGTCACCGGCTTCAACGCGCCACCCGCGGTTTCAAACAACCCTTGGTCGGTGGCCAGGTAAATGGTTTCACCGATGCCGATCGCGTTCACTTTCACGCCCGACGGCGACGGGGCAATGAGGTTCACCTTGTCGCCGTCGAGTGAGAGCAGCCGGCCATTGAGCACCAAAAGAACTTTGCCCTTACCGGTCGCCAAGGCTTCCACTGGCGCGCCCGCCGTGCCTTTCACCGCCGTCCACCGGCCATTGGCGAACCGCGCCAGGCCATTGGTCGTCCCGGCGAGAACGGTCTTGGCATCCAGCACCGCGACCGCCGTCGCCGCCGTGGCAGGCAGCCCGTCCGCGGCGTTGAACTCGCGGCGCACTTCCTGTTTGAAAGTGCCGACGGTGATGGACGGTGTTTCCGAAGCACGGGAAGTCAGGCTGGCGAGTAACACGCACAGGAGCGATGTGGAAACGAAATGAGGTCGCATGGCATTAGTGGGTAATTGTGTAATCAAGCACTCGCAGCATCAGGGTTTGCGCGCCACGATTCAACCCGAAACCGCCACGCGCGGCTACCGTTTCACGTTGGGTGCGGCTGGAAGTAGCAATGAGTGTGGTAGAACAGCTCGCGCTGCGAGCCGTCGTGCCGCGTTCAGCGGTACGCCCGAGGCCCCGCACGTTCCGCCCGCTCTGCGCGGGCGGAGTTCTCGCAGCGCGAGAACTCCCACCCCCAAGCTGACCGCCACTTCCAGTCACGCCTTTTCACTTTTCAGGATTTGACGCCACGCAGCCTGGCCGGCACGCTTGCACCATGTGTTCCACCCGCAAGCCCTCCCCATTTTTGACGACAGCGAATTGGTTTTGTCCGCTATTGCTCGCCCTGATCACGACACTCATCGCCATTCCCATCGCATCGTTCGCCGCCGCACCGCCTGCGAGCAATGGGGTTCGGCCCGCCGAAGAGGCGGCGGTGGCTGCCCGCGCGCCGAAAGGTGTCGTCACGCCGACGGCGATGACCTCCTGGAGAATTGTCTGCGACCCCGCCGCGACGGAATCAGAGCGGTATGCTGCCACGGAGTTCCAGCGGCTGTTCAAGGAAATGACCGGCGCGGAACTTCCGCTCGTGGCGACGGCGACCGCCGACTCAGGCGCGGTGTTCATCGGACCCGACGCGGTTCTCCATTCCGGCCAACCGACCGACCGGCGGACATTGGACGAAGAGGCGTTGCGCATTCGGGTTGGGCCGAATGCCGTGTGCATTGATGGCGGCCGGCCCCGCGGCACGCTTTACGGCGTCTATGAATTTTTCGAGGAGTTTTGCGGCGTGCGGTTTCTGACGTTTGATCACACGTATTATCCCAAGGATGCTGCGGGTCGGAAGCTTCCCATCGGAGTTCGAGTCGTGAACCCCACCTTTGCCTTTCGCTGGTCTTACTACGGCGAGAGCAGCCGCTATCCCGACTTTGCGGCGCGACTACGCGTCAATACCGTCAGCGACGATCCCAAGCTCGGTGGTCGGACCGGCTTCCGCTTGGTCAGTCACAACGTCGCCTATCTGGTGCCGCCGGCGAAATTCGGCAAGGAACACCCGGAGTATTACGCGCTGGTTGGCGGCCAGCGGCAACTGGAAGATCGCGGCGGCGGCCCGCAGCTCTGCATGAGCAACCCCAAGTTGGTGGGCGTCGTCGCGGACGCCGTCCTGGAGGAGATCAGGAAAAACCCGACCGCCCGCAATATCAACATCGCCCAGATGGACAACGACCGCTATTGCACCTGCCCGCAGTGCGCCGAGATGGATGCCCGCGAGGCGTCCCACGCCGCCGCGACGCTGGCCCTGGTCAACGCGGTCGCCGAGCGGGTCGAGGAAACCCATCCCGACGTCCTGATCAGCACCTACGCCTATTCCTACACCCGCAAGCCGCCCAAAACGATCAAACCGCGTCGCAACGTGATGATCCAATTGTGCAGCATTGAGTGCTGTGATTTCCATGCGATTGATGATGCCACCTGCGCGTTGAACCGGGCGTTCTGCGCGGACATGGCCATCTGGAAAAAGCGCACGCGCAACGTGTTCATCTGGCACTACAACACGAACTTCAAAGGCTACGTGCTGCCGTTCCCCAACCTGCGCAGCATCGGGAAAAGCGTTGCCTATTTTGCCCAGAACAACGGCAAGGGCGTATTCATGCAGGCGGCGGGCAACGGTTTTTCGACGGAACTCAGCGACCTGCGCAATTACGTGATGGCCCGTTGTCTCTGGCAGCCCGGTCGCGATAGCTGGCGGGAGGCGGAGGAATTCTGCCGGCTGCATTATGCCGAAACCGCCGGACCGATCCTGGCCTATCTCAAGTATTATCATGACCTCGTTGACCAGGCGGGAGTTCATCCGACCTGTTTTCCCGCGGAGTCGTCCCTGTGCATCACCCCGGAATCCGCGCGCCGCATCCTGGCGTATTTCCAGGAGGCGTTGTCGCGGGCCCAGTCCGAAGCCGTGCGCACCCGGGTTGAGAAGGCCGCCATCTGCGCCTATCGCGCCGCCGTCAGTGCCTCCAGCATGCGCTTGGTTTATCGGGATGGCGTTTGCTTTCCCGACCTCGCAGGGTTCGGTGACGGTTTGCTGGACCAGTATGCGGCGATGTGTTTGCGCTTTGGAGTCACGATGGAACATGAAGAACTTTCGACGGAAAAATTCATTGGAACGATGCGCCCGCTGCACGGCGGGTTGCGATCGGTCCAGTTGGAAAACAAGTTCTGGCGCGTGGTCGTATTGCCGGCGAGCAACGGGAAGGTGGTGGAAATGACGTACAAACCCACCGGCCGCAACGTGATTCGAGCCCAGCGCGCGTTCAACCGCTTCCGGCACGAGGAGTGGGTGCGGCAAGGCGACGGGCCCACGGCGGAGAACATTCTCCCGTTCGACACGCAAGTAGAACCAGAAACCGTCCGCTTAAGCCTGACCACCAAAGACGGCGCCCGACTCCAGCGCACCATTTCATTGGTGGGCGAAGTGATTCGCTTTGAGACGATGATGACGGCCGATGCCCCGCGCCTTTTCGATGTCCAGGTGCATCCGGAGTACGACACCGCCACGATGTCGGATGATCCCGACGTGCTGGGGATTTACGTCAAGCAGCCGGATTGGACCCAAGCCAATCGGAAATGGAAGGAAGTGCTGGCCGGCGACCCCCAACGTGTCATCCGCAAGGACGCCTTCCATGGCGGCGCTTACGCGTATTTCAATCGCAAGGAGAAATTCGGAGTCGAACAGCGGTTCGATCCCCAGGAGTTCAGTGGGCTGAGCCTGTTCTGGGAGTTGTCGCGGCAGCAGATCAACTTGGAACTCTCGTCGAAGGTCGTGTCCCTTGAGAAAGGCCAGACGGCCCGCTGCGCGTACGAAGTGCGCTATTTGAAGGAAGCGCCGTAGCAGAAGCAGGAACCACCGCTGAAATTACTCGTCGTCCAGAGCCAAACGGGACTGAAGGATTGACCACGAAACCCACCAACCACACGAAAAGAACTGGCGACGGTATCGTTGTCGTTATGCCCGCAAGCCCATCGAAAGGTGGCGTCAGTGGTTTTGGCAGCCTAGGTAAATCACCGCCCGGCCCACTTGGTTTCCCTTTTTGGATGGTTCGTGTTTTTCGCGGTTCAAAAGAATGGTTCCGGCTAAAACCATGAGAAACCAACGCACTCGGACCTCTCACCAACAATGTAGCCGCCAACGTGAGACGGCGGATGCTAACCCTCATGTTTCCTCGAGTTCTCACGTCGCACCTCTCGCCGCTCAACCCTCCTCTGCCGTTTGCTCCCCTTTTTCATTCTGCATTTTGGATTTTTCATTCCTCCTCCCCCACGCCAGAACCGGCTTTGGTCTTGACCGGCTCCCCAGCCCCGGCCAAATTTACGGCGCTATGTTTCCCCAGCGCTTCGCGAAGATTGGTGCCGGATGGCTCTTGTTGGTTGGCTTGTTCCCGGCGGTCGCCGCCGAAAAAACTCCCGCCGCCGCCGCGAGCGCAGGCGTGCAGATCGTCCAGTTGACCAACCGCCTCCGCGTCGAGATCAACGGCCAGCTCTTCACCGAGTATTGCTTTCAGGATGTGCCCCGCCCGTTTTGTTATCCGCTGCTGGGTCCCGACAATTTGCCCCTGATGCGCAACTGGCCGATGAAAGACGTCCCTGGGGAGGACAAGGATCACAAACATCACCGCTCGATGTGGTTTACCCATGGCTCGGTCAATGGCCTGGATTTCTGGAGCGAAGACAAGGACTTCGGGAAGATCGTCCACGACGACTTCGTCCAAGTTACCTCCGGTGCGGACGCCGGAGTGATCAAGGCTCGCAATAAATGGGTTGCCAAGGACGGCACAGTGGTTTGCACCGATGAACGGACGCTGCGCATCTACAACCGGCCCGCCACCGAGCGCCTGTTGGACTTTGAAATCACGATCCATGCCTCGAATGGCGAACTGACCTTTGGCGACACCAAGGAAGGCACGATGGCCGTCCGCCTCAACGAAACCATGCGGCTCAAGCCCAACAAGGAGAACGCTGGCAAACCCACGGGCCACATTGTCAACAGCGAGGGCGTGCGGGACGACGCGACGTGGGGCAAGCGCGCCAAGTGGTGCGATTACTACGGGCCGGTCGAGGGCAAGACGGTCGGCATCGCGATTTTCGACAACCCCGCCAACCCGCGGTATCCGACATGGTGGCATGTTCGGGATTACGGTTTGTTTGCCGCGAATCCTTTCGGTCAGCATGATTTCGAGAATCTGAAGGACAAGAAAACCGCCGGCAACCTTGTCGTTCCCGCCGGGCAAAGCGTGACCTTCCGTTATCGTGTTTACATGCACGAGGGCGATGAACAACAGGCCGGGGTGGCCGGCCGTTACGCCGAGTATTTGAAAGCCGCCGCCAAACAATCCCAGTGAGTCCAACAAGAGCCGTTGGAACCACGAAACAAACGAAATGACACGAAAGCCTAACGGATGGCTATTAACCTTCACGTCACCTCGCTGGAGCCGTTTGCAACGACGTGCGCAAGGCTATCCGGCAGCCTTTTTTCGTGTGCTTCGTGTATTTCGTGGTTCATCACATCCGCTGGCTTAAGATAAACAAGCTGGGAAATATCCAAGTCAACTCTTCCAATATTATGAAAACCATGGACCGTCGTTCCTTCCTCAAGAACTCCGCACTCGCCACCGCCTCGTTGAGCCTGCTGCCCACGCTCGGACGCTCGCAGTCGGTCAAGGGCCGTGTTCGCGGCGCCAACGAAGATATTCGCGTGGCCGTCGTGGGTTTCAACGGGCGCGGCAAGAGTCACATCTCCGGCTTCCGCGACCTAAAGGGCGTCCGCGTTGTCGCCCTCTGCGACGTGGACCAAAGTGTTTTGGACAAAGGCGTCAAAGAATTCAAGGACCGCGGCGAGACTGTTATCGGCTACCAGGACATTCGCAAGCTGCTGGAGAATTCCGACATTGACGTCGTGAGTATCGCCACGCCGAACCACTGGCACGCCCTCGGT
>JANOHH010000757.1:0-7962 GCA_031406395.1 Verrucomicrobiota bacterium
GGCTCTGCGGCGGCGGCATCAAGGGTGGCGTAGTTTGCGGCGAGAGCGACGAATGGGGCTACAAGCCGCGGGAGCGCAGCAATCCGACGACCGTGTACGACATTCATGCGACCATGCTGCATCTCCTCGGCATTGATCACGAGAAACTCACCTTCCGGCACAACGGCATTGATCGCCGGCTCACCGATGTGCATGGCCATGTGGTGAAAGGGATGCTCGCTTGATTTGTCCCCCATGGAAAACCTCCAACTTCCAACCTCCAGAATCCAACCTCGAATGGCGGCGGGCGAATGTTTTCGTGCGCTCTTTGGAGGTTCCGCGTTGGATGTTCGAGGTTGGATGTTTCTGGCGATCCATATCGCCCTGGTCCTGCAACTCAATCTCGCCGTGTCGGCTGTGGGTGCGTCGGTGGACTTCGTTCGCGAGGTGCGGCCGATCTTGGAGAAACACTGTTACGAGTGTCATGGACCGGAGAAGCAGAAGAACGGTTACCGGCTCGATGTGCGTGACATTGCGCTGAAGGGTGGCGACAGCGGCGCGGCGGCGATCCGGCCCCATGACGCGAAGCAGAGTCCGCTCATCCGCTTTGTGAGCGGTGAGGACGAGGACATGGTGATGCCGCCGAAGAAAAGCAAAAAGCCGCGGCTCACGATGGCGGAGGTGGACGTGTTGCGGGCGTGGATCAATGAAGGGCCGGCCTGGCCGGATGAATTTGCCGGAACAGCAAGCGATACCAAACCACTTTGGTCGCTCAAGTCGTTGGTAAAGCCCCCGGTGCCGGAAGGCGCGGCGAATCCGATTGATGCGTTCGTCCGATCGAGGCTCAAGACGAAGAACCTCACCCCATCTGCTGCAGCGGATCGCCGGACGCTGATCCGGCGATTGACCTACGACCTCACCGGACTGCCGCCGACATGGGAGCAAGTGGAAGCGTTTCTGATCGACAAAGATGCGAAGGCGTACGATACGCTCGTCGCACGACTGCTCGCTTCACCGCGCTACGGAGAGCATTGGGCGCGGCATTGGCTCGATGTCGCGAATTACGCGGACACGCACGGCAACGATCACGACTACGTGCGTTCGAACGCGTGGCACTATCGGGATTACGTCATCGGCGCGCTCAACGCAGACAAGCCCTATGCGCGTTTTGTGCAGGAGCAGGTCGCCGGCGACGCGCTTTTCCCGGACGCCGCTGAAGCCACGGTGGCGTTGGGTTTCCTCGCCGCGGGGCCATGGGATCACACGTTGATGGTGACGGTGCGGGAGGACACAGTGGATCATCGCTCGGCGCAGAATCTGGATCGCGACAACATGGTGAGCGCGGCAATCGGCACGTTTCAGAGCCTCACCGTCCATTGCGCCCGTTGCCATGATCACAAGTTTGATCCCATTTCGCAGCGCGAGTACTACGCGCTCCAGGCGGTGTTCGCCGGGGTGGATCGGGCGAACCGGCCGTTCGATATGGACCCGCACACGCAGGCGGCTCGCCGACGGCTGCTAGCTGACCAGCGAGCGTTACAGCAACGCGACGCGAGCTTGCTGGTGACGCTAGCGACGCCGGAAGTGACGGAGAGAGTCGCCGCATTTGAGGGGATGTGGCTGCGGCGGGAGGAGGCGTGGTCGCCGTTCGAAATCGTGAGCGTCGTCTCGACCGGCGGCGCGTCGTTGACCCGGCAGGCGGATGGCTCGTGGTTTGCCAGTGGCACCCGACCGGATCGCGATACCTACATCGTCACTGCGCGCCGGCGGGCGGGGAAGCTGAGCGCGGTGCGGTTGGAGGTGTTGCCTGATGACCGGCTGCCACAGCGCGGACCGGGTCGCTGGGACAACGGCAACTTTCATCTCACCGAGCTTCGTGCTTTCGCCGCGCCAACTGGTGCTAGCGAGGGAGCCAAGCCGCTGGTATTTGCGCGGGCCACGGCCGACTACGATGAAGGCCCCGCCATTTCTGCCGCCCAGGCGATTGATGGCAAGAACGACACACAGTGGGGCGTGCATCCGCGCTACGGCGAGCCGCACGAGGCCGTCTTTGAGCTCAAAGACCCGGCGGAGTTTCCGGAGGGAACGACGTTTACATTGCTGCTCGAAAACCAAGCTGGAGCGCCGGGGCATGGGATCGGACGCTTCCGCCTTTCCGCCAGCGATGCGGTGCCGAGTACTCTGGCCCTCGCGCCATTGCCGGCCGAATTGACGACAATCCTGCGTTTGCCGGCAGGTGATCGCACTTCCGCACAACGCCAGGAGTTGGCACTGGCAGTGTTAAAGACGGAAAACCAGCGCGCGCTCGCCGCACTGCCGGCACCGCAGTTCGTCTACGCCGTGACCCGGGATTTTCCGCCCGACGGCGAAAACTTCAAGCCCGCGCCGCAACCGCGATTGATCCACCTGCTTGCGCGCGGCGAACTGGGCAGGCCTGGGGAACTCATCGGCCCCGGCACCCTCGGGTGCGTGCCGGGATTGCCGTCCGAACTTGCCATTGCCGAGGCCGGTGACGAATCCGCGCGCCGCGCCGCGCTCGCGCTCTGGCTCACCGACGAGCGCAACGTCCTCACGTGGCGCAGCATCGTGAACCGCGTGTGGCATTATCATTTCGGCCGCGGCCTTTCTGACACCCCGAATGACTTTGGCAAAATGGGCGGCACGCCCAGTCACCCGGACTTGCTCGACTGGCTCGCGATTTGGTTTCGCGACGAAGCCAAGGGTTCGCTCAAGGCTTTGCACCGGCTCATTGTGACCAGTGCGACGTGGAAGCAGACGAGCCTTGCCCCGTGGGATAAAGGCTTCGGAAACTCGGGTGGTGGCAGTAACGATTATCCCACGGGGCGAGCCGATCAAGGGACCGCCCGGGACAGCGACAACCGGCTCTTGTGGCGCCAGAATCGTTCGCGGCTTTCTGGTGAACAGGTGCGCGACACTTTGCTCACCCTCGGCGGCCAGCTGGATCTGACCATGGGCGGCCCTTCGGCGGTGCAGTTCAATTCGCGCGGCGACGCCACCTTCATGTCCGGCGGAAACCCGGCTTTCCTCGACTACGAGCATTTCGATCCCGAGGCGCCCGCCGCCCGTCGCCGCGCTATTTATCGTTTTATTTTTCGCACCGTGCCCGACCCGTTCATGGACGCACTCGATTGCCCGGACGGCGGTGCGTTCACGCCCGTGCGCGGTGCTTCGGCGACCGCTCAGCAGGCCTTTGCGATGCTGAACGACGCCTTCCTCATCCGCCAATGCGAACACATCGCCGACCAGCTCGCAGCGCAGGGCAGTACGCCGGAGACGCAGGCGGAGTCCGCTTTCCAACGCATCCTCCTGCGCGCAGCGCGGACTCCGGAACGAGCGCAGTTGGCCGCCTACCTCCAGAGCCACGGTCTCGCCAATGCCTGCCAATTGCTTGTCAACAGCAGCGAATTCCTTTACCTCGACTGACCATGAACTCCTCCGCTTACACTCGTCGCGATTTTCTTGGCACGCTCAGCGCCGGGCTCGGGGGTATCGCGCTGACTTCGCTGCTGGAGCGCGAGGCTTTTGCCGCCGCGCTACCGCATCACGCGCCGAAGGCCAAGCGCATTATCCAGCTCTTCATGACGGGTGGTGCGAGCCAATGCGACCTGTTTGACTACAAGCCGATGCTCATCGCGCGGCACGGGCAAAAATTTGACCCCGGCGACGGCCAGCGCGTCGAAGCCACCGTCAGCGTTCCCGGTACATTGATGAAGTGCCCGTTCGAGTGGGCGCAACACGGGCAGTCCGGACGCTGGGTGAGCAGCGCGCTGCCGCAGCTCGCCAAGCACGTGGACGACATGGCCTTTCTTATGGCGATGCAGTCGAAGTCGAACGTTCACGGGCCGGCGTCGTACCTTCAGACGAGCGGTTTCGTGCTGCCGGGCTTCCCGTGTGCGGGGGCGTGGGTTTCTTATGCGCTTGGCAGTCTTGCCGACAACGTGCCCGCCTTCGTTGCGTTGCCGGATGGGCGCGGGCTTCCCTACAACGGCCGCAGCGCCTTTACATCGGGATTTTTACCAGCGAATCATCAGGGCACGATCTTCAACGCTTCCGCGCCGCAACCGATCACGCACTTGCAGCCACCCGTCAGGGCGAAACACGTCACGCCGGCCAGCCGCAGCGACGGCCTGGCACTGCTGCGGGACCTGAACCTCGCGCACGCGGCTGGGCGCGCGGATGATTCCCGGCTCACCGCCCGCATTGAAAGCTACGAACTCGCCGCCCGCCTGCAACTGTCAGCGCCGGAGCTCCTGGACCTTGCGGGCGAGACGGAGCCGACAAAAAAACTCTACGGGCTCGACCAATCGGAGACCGCCGATTTCGGAAAACGCTGCCTGCTGGCTCGGCGCATGGTCGAGCGTGGGGTCCGTTTTGTGCAGGTCTGGAGCGGCCAGGGTGGTGGCTCGGACAATTGGGACAACCACGGCGACATCCCGAAGGAACTCCCCGCCGCGGCCCGCAAAATGGACCAACCTGCCGCCGCGTTGCTGATGGACTTGAAAGCCCGCGGCCTGCTGGACGACACGCTGCTCGTCTGGACCACGGAGTTTGGCCGCATGCCCTTCACCCAGGGCACCACCCTGGGCCGCGATCACAACGGTGGCACGTTTGTCTCGTGGTTCGCTGGTGCGGGCATCAAACCCGGCGTTGCGTTCGGTCAAAGCGACGAGTGGTCCTGGAAAGCCGTCCATGACGTGACGACCAGCTACGATTTCCACGCCACGATCCTCCACCTGCTCGGCATCAACCACGAGAAGCTCAACTTCCGTCATAGTGGCATCGACCGCCGGCTGACGGACGTGCACGGGCATGTCATCAAGGAAATTCTGGCGTGAAGATCGGCCTGGCTATCTGGGTAATGGCACTCGTGTCCACGGCGAACTTGGCGGTCGCCGCGCCAGATTTTTCGCGGGAGGTGCGGCCCATCCTGGAGCGGAGTTGTTTCGGTTGTCATGGACCGGAGAAGCAGAAGAACGGTTACCGGCTAGACGTTCGAGAGGTCGCGCTCAAGGGCGGCGATAGCGGCAACGCAGCCATTATTCCTCACAATGCCAAGGCCAGCCCGCTCATCCGCTTCGTGAGTGGCGAGGATGCGGAGATGGTGATGCCGCCGTTGAAGAGCGATGCCCCGCGCCTGAGCGCCGCCGAGGTGCAAACGCTGCGCGATTGGATCAACGCCGGGCCCGCTTGGCCGGAAGCGATGGCGGGCGCGAAGGGTGAGGTGAAGGCGCATTGGTCGCTCGCGCCGCTGGTGCAACCACAAGTTCCCGGGATGGTTGCCCCGGCACGCGCTGCTCGCCGCGCCGCGCCAGCGATTTCGTCGAACCCGATCGACGCCTTCATCCGCGCGAAGCTGGCGGAAAAGAATGTCACGCCATCGCCTGAAGCTGACCGCCGGACCCTCATCCGGCGCGTCAGCTACGACCTGGCAGGGTTGCCGCCCACGCCGGAGGAAGTCGCCGCGTTCGTTGCGGACAAGGACCGGCAAGCCTACGAGCAGCTCGTCGCGCGCCTGCTCGATTCGCCGCGTTACGGCGAGCGCTGGGCCAGGCATTGGTTCGACACGATTCACTTTGCCGATTCGCACGGTTACGAACACGACATTGGCCGGGACAACGCGTGGCGCTTCCGCGATTACGTGATCACTGCGCTCAACCAGGACACGCCCTGGCCCCGGTTCATCCGGGAGCAACTCGCGGTGGATGTTTTCTTTCCCGAGGAAGCCCGACTCCGGCCGGCGCTCGGTTTTCTCGGGGCCGGCACTTTCGATCTGAGCACTTACTCCACGGCCGTGGCGACGTTTGATTATCTGGACCGCGACGACTTGGTGACGCAAACCATGTCGGCTTTTGTCAGCACCACGGCGAACTGCGCGCGGTGTCACGCGCACAAGTTTGATCCCATCCCGCAGGAGGATTATTACGCCCTGCAGGCGGTGTTCGCCGGCGTGTTGAAAGGCGATGTGGCTTACGACGAAGACAACGCTGTGGCGCAGGAGCGCCGGCGTTGGAAATCCGTTCTGACCGCCGTGGTGAAGAAAGACGCCACGATCCTCCTCGCGCCTGAGTCCGCGCCGCTGGTGGATTCGTGGCTGGCAAAACAAGCCCCCGGCGTGCGCTGGGAAGCGCTTGCGATAGAAACCTTTCTCTCGGCGGAAGGCGCGACCCTCAGTCGTACCACGAATGGCGCGTTTCTCTCCCACGGCCCCCGCCCGGACAAGGACACATACACCATCACCGCCACCACGGGGCTGACGAACATCACGGCCCTTCGCCTGGACGTGCTCGCGCATGACGCTTTGCCAATGCGGGGTCCGGGGCGCAACGACAACGGCAACTTGCATCTGTCCGAGCTTGAGTTACGCGTGTTCGAAAGTGGGAGCACCAACGCGCCGCTGGTGAAATTTCGGCGAGCCACGGCGGATTTCAATCAAACGGATTGGGGCATCGAGCGCGCAATGGATGGCGACCTCAAGACAGCTTGGGGCATTTTCCCCGCCGTCGGACAATCGCATCAAGCGGTCTTTGAATTGGCGGAACCGCTCGCGCTCAAGCCGGGTTCGCGTCTCGCCATCGTCCTGAAGCAAGCGCATGGCGGCGGCCATGTTATTGGCGCGTTTAGTCTCGCCCTGACTCCGGAAAACGCGACCAACGCCGCCGCGCGACCGCAGGACATTGAAGCGGCCCTCGCGGTGCCCGCCAGCGAGCGCACCGAGAGCCACCGCGTCGCGCTGGCCACGCACGCGCTCCAGCTCGCCGCGAATGAAGCGCTGGCCACCCTTCCGCCCCCGTCCGTCGTTTATGCTGCGGCGGCCTCCGTGAAAATCGTTGACGGCACTCCGTCGGGGCTGGTGCGTTCACTGCCCGAGCCAAAGGTCGTGAATGTTTTGCATCGCGGCGATTTCGACAAACCCCGTGACGTGGTCGCGCCGGGCACGCTCTCCGCGCTCACCCATTTGCCCGCGCGATTTGCGCTGAAGGATACCATGGATGAAAGCGCCCGCCGCGCCGCGCTGGCCGACTGGTTGGCGCATCCGGAAAACGTGCTGACCTGGCGCAGCATCGTGAATCGTGTCTGGCACTATCATTTTGGTCGCGGACTTTGCGACACCCCCAGCGACTTTGGCCGGATGGGGGGCACGCCGTCGCATCCGGACTTGCTCGACTGGCTGGCGGTGTGGTTTCGCGATGAGGCAAAAGGTTCACTCAAGGAATTGCACCGGCTCATCGTCACCAGCGCAACTTACCGGCAATCCTCCCAGCAGCGCAAGGCTTGCGCCAAGCTCGACGCCGACAACCGGCTGCTTTGGCGGCAGAATCGCCACCGCCTCGACGCGGACACTTTCCGGGACTTCACCCTGGCTGCTGCGGGCGCGCTCGATCTGAAGATGGGCGGCCCGGCGATCAAACACTTCAAGGAAGGCCCGGGGCCGCAGCTTACGCCGGCGCTGGATTATGCCGCTTACGACTGGTCGCGGCCGGAAGCCGCCCGCCGCAGTATTTACCGTTTTGTCTGGCGCGGCATCGCCGACCCGTTCATGGAGGCGCTCGATTTTCCAGACCTTGGCCTGCTCTCGCCGGTGCGCAGTTTTTCCGTGTCGTCACTGCAAGCGCTCACGCTCTACAACAACGACTTTGTGCTCCACCACAGCGCGGTACTGGCGAAACGTGTTCAAGCCGATGCTCCGATGCTCCATACCCAAATCAACCGCGCGGTGCAACTGGTCTGGCTGCGCGAGCCCAACGCGACTGAGCACCGCGAATTCACCCGGTTTGTGAGGGCCCACGGGTTGCCTGCACTCTGCCGCCTCCTGCTCAACAGCAACGAATTTATTTTTGTCGAATGAAACTCCATCAAAACTTTGTAGCCGCCGACGTTCGTCGGCGCAAACCCAATCAAACTCGACGCCGACGCACGTCCAAAGCGACGAGAGAATTCCCTCTCCACTTCGGCAGGGGAGAG
>JANOHH010000764.1:0-2290 GCA_031406395.1 Verrucomicrobiota bacterium
CCTACGCGCCCGGGGGAACGTCGCTCTACGTGTCCGGCTTCGCCGGCGTTCCTGCGAAGGGCGAGAAGATCCACAAGACCTGGCCCGACGGCCGCGTCTACCGGGTAATTGCGATTCGTGCCGCCCGCCTGCGGCACGACGCCGATGAGGCCGTTCGTGGGGGCTACGTCATTCGTCAGGACCGACGTCGGATTGATCCAACGGTACACCCAGTAGTGCGTCACCCCGTTCGTCGGGTTGAGGTTTTGATTCCAGCTGAGGAGGAGTCGTGGCTGATTTGTCGAGCCGGGCAGCACGGCGTTTTCCACGCGCAAGTTGGTGGGCGGAGCCGGCGGCAGGCGGCGACAGGCGCGGGCCAGTCCGCCAAACGAGACCAGACCGTCACGACCCAGAATGTCCCGCGCCGTGACGAAGTAATAAAACTCCTCGCCATCGCCAAACATTGTGGCGGTGGCGCGACCGGTGTCGGCGAAGAAATGCGTGAGGCGATCAGCGGGGCTTTCCGCTCCGCCCAAACCCGCGCCCAGATCCATCTCCACCGACGGCATCACCGGAGCCGCATTGGCGCGGGAAAAATTTGGATTGGAAATGAGTTGCGCGGGTAACGGCGGATTCACGTCGAAGTTGCCAGCCTCGGCGTTGGTGCGCGCGATGCGCCACAGATTGTAGCCAAATTGTAACGGTGCAAGGCGGCGCAATTCCGGCGGCGCCCCCCAGCGCAGGCGCACACGTAAATGATCGCTGGGAACATTGGTGACTACCTGGAACGGCCGGCCGGGCGCGGGCAAGACCACCGGCGTGCCGGGCACCACGGTCACC
The DNA here is from genome assembly GCA_031406395.1 of Verrucomicrobiota bacterium. GTDB lineage: Bacteria > Verrucomicrobiota > Verrucomicrobiia > Limisphaerales > JADLHS01 > JADLHS01. Next base: position 820 of record JANOHH010000764.1, read on the forward strand.
CGGCCTACGACGTCGCCCGGCGTGCCGGTGCTGGGATCGAGTTCGCGCAATTCGTAAGTGGTCACGCTGTTCACCTGTTCCGCGAAGGCCAGGCCGAGGCAACGGTTGAGCCCCGGATGTCCCTTGCCCATCAAGGAAAGCAACTGGTCGGTTTCCGGGTTGGTGGTGGCCACCTGAAAGGCGCTGAGAACTTTTTGCGCGAGCGGCTGGTTGGTGATGCCGGGAATCGCGCGGAACATCAGGTTCAAGGCGTCGCTCAAGGAATTGAGATCGTCACCCAGTGCGACGGATTGATTGAGGAGCGCGTTGATGGCGGTCACATCCGTCAGCCGCAACATGGAGCCGCGCTGGGTGAACGGCGCCAAACTGCCCGCGGTGCCCGTCTTGCCGAACACGGCAAAACGTCGCCCCGAAAGCACAAGGCCGTCCGAACTATCCAGCAAGACGTAGGACCATTGATTGTTGGCACTGTCTTGCCAGGTTGTGCCGACGGCAAAAACGAGATTGGAGAGCGGGGTTTGGGCTGCGGCAGGCGGACGCTGCCAGACCGCCAAGACAATCAAGGCCAGCGTGGAAAAATTCTTAATCTTGTTCTGAATCGTCATCTTAATCTGACCTGCGGGTTGAGGCCCAGAATACGGAGCAAGCAGAGCCTCGTCCCGCGGAACGCCCCGTCCCTGAGGCGCGTCACCGAACTTATGTTGTTGGTTCACCGTGTTCACTTAAAAATCAATGTCGTAATCAATGCCGCCGTCGTTCACGATCCCGGTGACTTTGAGCGTCTTGCAGGCTTTGAGGCAGAATGGACACGCGCCGATCTTGCCGCAGAGGCGTGCCTGTCCCTGCACGGTCAGTATGCCCACACTGTCCAGGCGCATGGCAGTGGCCCATTCCGCCGAGGCGCTGATGATGCAGATCAGGTCCACGTTCACGCCGACCTTCTGCCGCCCGCCGATGCTGCCAAAGCGGGGACCGCCCTGGTAATACAAAGCGCCGTTGACTTGGGCGCCGACATCGAGAAAACAACTTGACGTGCCAAAAATGATGTCCGAAAGCGAAAGCGCAGCTCCGAACTGGAGATAAACGCCCGCGAACTCGGACGCCTTGACGATCAGCACGTCCTCGACTTCCGGATCCACGAACCGGAGCGGGTCCAAGGAGCAGGCCTGGCCCGCGAAAATGCCCGCGTTGAAATCCACAGGGATACCCAAAACCGTGACCGTGGCCCCGGCCTTGGCCGCGAAATAATTCTCGGTCTGGCCGAACGCCAGCGATGCGCCAAAATCATTGATGCTGCAACCCTTGAAGCCCACCTTGCCCAACACTTCAAACGACCCGCCAATGCCGATCACCGCGCCGCTTTGCAACGTCCAACGCGCCTCGACATTTAGCGCGAGCGGCCCGCCGGAGGTCACGCCCCAACCAGCTCAGTGGAATATTTTTCGCCCCCAGCGTCACCTCGGCGGCTGGC
>JANOHH010000809.1:0-3158 GCA_031406395.1 Verrucomicrobiota bacterium
GGAGGTCCAGACGTCTTCACGGTGGACCCAGCCACGCTTCTGCGGGATGAACAGCCATTCGTCGTTGATGACGGTGATTTGCAGCACTTCCCCACGGGGCATCGTGCTCACCACTTTGGCTTCGACCAGCAGGTCGGCCGCGGGTTTGGCGACGTGACTCTTGAGCCCCGGGGTCTTGTTACGATCCTCTACCCTTTTCCGGAGATCTTCGAGCGAGAGCTCGACATCATACTCGTCGATGATCTTCCCTACGTGCATCCCCAGGTACTCGGACCATCCCTTCCAGGAGCGGATGCTTCCGAAGGTCTGGAACAGGAACTTGTTTCCTGCCGATGCCTTGCCGATGTGAACCCTCTCGACCGAGTTCTCGAGTCTTGCGGCGATCTCCAGAATCCTCTCGTGGACCAGCGGTGGGGCAATGCTGTTGAGTCCCCGCAGGAAGACGACGTCGGGGTCGAGGGGAACCCAGTAGTAGTTCGTGCTCATCAGACCTCCTGATCGATGAAGAACAGCGTGATTGTGATGCAGTGGTACTCGGAGTCCGAGGACTGCGTGACGGTCTTGTCGACGATCTCCTTCTTGGGATTCGCACGAATCCAGTCCGTGACTGTCTCCCCCAACATGTCTCGGAACCGGGCCATCGTCGCCGAGAACACCTTCACGCCGTTGAATTGGATCATCAGAGCCTCTACCCCTTTTCCGGTTTCTTTGCACTCGACTCCACCTCGATCCCGAGTCCCTCGAGCATGTCCTTGGTGAGCCCGGGTTTCAGCACCATCGTCATCTCGCGCATGATGGACGCGTTGCAGAACCCGACCTCGATGAGGCCACAGTCGCGGAGGAGCTCGAGCAGGATCTGGTAGTCAGACCAAGGAATCTCCTGGTCGATGTAAAGGTGCCGATGGTCGTGGCTGCTAGAGATCCTCAATCTCATTGGGCAGAGCACCTTGAATCGGATCTCGGCGCAGGTCTCGAATGCGTCTCGAAAAGGATCGGGTACGACGAGCTCGAGCAACTCGGTAATTCCGAGGTGCTTGAGGAAATCACCCAGCCCACTCCAGGGACCATTCCTCAGGATCTGGAATTCCGGCACCCGGCAGATCATCATGAAGGGATTGCGAAACTCGCAGGGGAAGTCCAGGTCTAGGACCGGTGCATGCTTGCCGTTCTTGCAGAGTGAGCTGATGAGATGAGCGTCCTGGAGACTCCTCTCTTGCTTACGACCATCCATCCCTTTCATGGAAGTGAGCTTCTTGATGGACCACCAGGTTCGCTCGGGTCGCGGCAGAGCGGCGATCATGAACTCGCCGATCAGGACGCCCTCGTCAGAACTAAAGCCATCTCTCTCACTCATAGTGTTGCCATCTCCGGTGCCGCCTTCTTGTGTCGACAATCGCGAAACCATGCCCAGGTGGCTACGCCACCGTCGGTCATGTTGAAGCCGTGCCGTAGCACATAAGGAACCTTGCACTCGGCACAACGTGGGTAGTGCTTGGGTACGGTGTTCAATCGAAGACGTCGTAGCTCGATAAGCGCGCTCTCGATCATCGGCATCATCTGAACTGGATCGATGTGGCATTCTTCGATTATCCGCTCGCCTGGTCCCCTCTGCTGCATCAGTTTTCCGGTTTTGCCCCGGCGTCGGTGGTGTTGCCGGTGATTGACGTGAACAGCCGGCTCAAGCAACTCACGCCCGGCAAGGTGGACTTCGATTTCGATCAGGACCTCAACCTGAAATTGCCGCGCGTCAAGGTCCTGGATTTTGCCAATGACGCCTTGAACGAACTCAACGCGCCGCTGGACTCGCTCTCGAGCGCCATCCGCTCGCAGCTCGGCGCGGCGTTCAATACGTCCGGCCTGACCAGCGGCTTCCGCAGCCTGCAAACCGCGATGCGCGAAAACGCCGAGGGCTTTTTCCGTCCGGTGCTGGAACCGGCATTGGATCCGGTGGTGGACAATCTTTACAACGCACTCGCCGCCGAGCTCGTCGTCAGCAAGGTCAATCTGCTGGCGAAAGCCCCGTTCATCCTCAGCGCGAATAGCAATGGACTGCAGACCGCCATCCAGAGTCTCAACGGCACCGCCGGCCAGGCCAATAAGGTTTTCGGCCAGTTGGACCGCACCTTCGCCGACGTGGACAACACCCTCGGCTTGTTCCTGAACCTGGTGAAAAAAGACGGCAGCGGTAACCGCAACGTCGTGCGCGCCATCATTCAAAGACTGGCCCAGGATCAGGGGCCGGCGCTCGGGTTCGCCGGAAGTCTTGCCGATGGCCTGGTCAACGATTTGGTAAAGGATCTCGAGCCTACGCTCGCCAACCTCGAAGGCGAAATGACACAACTGCGCGCGCAGTTCAGCCAGTTGCGGGCACAGATCACAGGGGCTTCGGGTGAATTCGCCTCCGCGCTCAATGCCGCCAATCACTCGGGCGCGACCCTCACTACTTATGTGCAGCAGGCGGGTGGCGGGGTAACGAGTCTGCTCGCCGCGGGAGTAGGGCCGGCGAACGATTATTTCACCGCCGATCCCGCGCGGGCAAAACGTGAAATCCGCGAGCGGTTGGTCGGCACGTTTCTCGGTTCGCCCATCCCCGGCACCTACCAGACGGCCCTGCGGCAGTTTCTGTCGGACAAGAATTTTCTCCTGACCCAGCTTACGGACGTGTTGTTCGACCAGGTGAACCGCGCGCTCCGCGACGCACTCGCCTCGCAGATCGCCGGGGCGCAGGATGGCTTCCAAAGCATGAAAGGCGGCGGGCTGCTGAGCGGTTCGCTGCTCTCGGCGAAAATTCGCGGCGCACCGACGTTTGAAGGCGATTCACTCCGGCGCATTCATCTCGATGCCGCCATCCAGATGAACCTCCCGGACGAGATGAATTTCTCGGCCTACCTGGACATCAGGGAGTTGACCTCCTCGACCACGCCGATCAGTTGCATCCCGCCCGGGGCGCCGGCCGCCGAGGTGACCATCGGGGCGCGGGACGTCAAGTTGGACTGGCTCGGCATCTCCGGGGGCGACCCGCTCAAATTGAATGTCGAGGCGCGGTGGACACTGCAACGCGGCGCGGTGTTGGGCGTGGGCGGCATGTTCGAGGTCAAAGGGAAGATCGGTTTCAAGGGTTGCAGCATCAATGATTTTGGCGCATCGCTGGCGTTCGG
>JANOHH010000810.1:0-1861 GCA_031406395.1 Verrucomicrobiota bacterium
GAAACTGGAATCGCCCTGAAACTGCACCAACCGTTGCCACCCCTTCACCCATGCTTCCTGGGAAAGATCAATGGCCTCTTCCTCGTTCCGCATCATGCTGTAGGCGCGCGCGTATATTTTATCGCGATGCCGGGCCACCAATTCCTCGAACGCGCCCATGTCACCCTTCTGTGCCGCGCGCACCAAAGCCACATCGTCGGCAGCGGAATGATCGTTTTCAGCCATGATTTGGACGGGGCGGGGTGCGGACGTATTCAGGGGCGAATCAAAGTTTCCCCTTGGTGCTCGGAAGCTGGCCGGCTATGCGTGGATCGCGCTGGCAGGCCGCATCCACCGCCTTGGCAAACGCCTTGAACAAGGCCTCGACGATGTGGTGCGGCTCGTCGCCATGGAGCAACTCCAGATGCAGATTGCAGCGGGCTTCGTTGGCGAAGGCTTGAAAAAACTCCCGCGCCAGCCCAAAGCGAAAGGCGCTGGACGAGTCCTGCTGACGTTCGGCTTTGGCCAGTTGCTTGTAGGCATGATCATCCAACCCGCGCCAGACGAGATAAGGCCGCCCGCTAAAATCTATCACGCAGCGGGCGAGGCACTCGTCCATCGGCACGTACGCCTCGCCGGTGAACGGATTCTGCGGGTGAAAACCCGTGCCATAGCGGCGCAGGCCTTTCTTGTCGCCCAACGCCTGGACAAACGCCTGACCCAGAGCAATCCCGCAATCCTCGACGGTGTGGTGCGAGTCCACAGCCAGATCGCCGTCGCAACGCAGTTTCAAATTCAATACCCCGTGCTTTGCGAACAGTGTCAGCATGTGGTCAAAGAAGGGAATGCCGGTCTGGATGGAAGCCTTGCCCTGGCCATCGAGCTCCAAGCGAAGGGTAATGCGCGTCTCTTTGGTGTGCCGTTTGATTTGTGCCTGCCGGAGTTTCATCCCCCTTATTAAAGCAGACCTGGAAAAAGAAGATAAAGCCCAATCGCACGCGCTGCCCGTAATGCCCAAAGCGTTTTGCAGCCGAAAAGGGGCGCGAAAAAACGCGGCTTCAGTAGACCGTTGCCTTCGGAGCGGATGCGGGGTCCGTGAGCTTTTCCCGTAACTCGTCAATCTGCTTCTGGAGCGCAGCGGGGCTGGGCGAGGCTTGCTTGCTCAATTCCAAAAGCTCGATGGCACGCTCGAACCGCCCCGCTTCTTCCTCCAACCGGGCCAGATGCACGGCAATTTTTTCCCGTGCAAAATAGTTTGGCTCATTTTTCCCGGGTTCCGACTTCTTCCATTTTTTCAGCGCTAGATCCCAGACGTTGCGCGCGCGTTGAATGTCGCTATGGCCGTCGTGATACAGTCGGCCCAATTCAAACAGAATCTCGTAACTCTCCGGATTGTTGCGCTGCCCCTCGCGCAGGAATTCCTCCGCCTCCTTGACCTTGCCCAGCTTCTCGCGCAACCAGTAGGCGGCCACCGTGTACGTGTCCACCCGCTGCGGATCGAGTTCGGCGGAGAGCCGCAGCCACGGAAGAATTTCCCGTTCCTGGCCTTTCTCGAGGTGGGTGTGCTCCGTCACGCGGAAATGGCGGCCAAACGCCTCGATCCAATCCCGCGGCTGGCCGAGAAAGGCCATCTCCTTTTCATGCGCCGCCGCGTCGGTCGCCGCATGCTCATCCTTTTCGCTGGCCATCGCGCTCTTCCCCGGCTGCTCGCGTCGATCAAAAATGGAAGGGTAATAGCCGCTGTGAAAGGAGATGTCCGCTCGCTCGAAAAAGTGATTGGCAAACATGCGCCGGCCGTCGCCCAAAAGCATTTTCAGAACATCACCGGATTTACCGCGGTCGCTCCAGGCCTGCGTCCGCGGCTGAAGCGTCGTTGCCAGCG
>JANOHH010001041.1:0-1180 GCA_031406395.1 Verrucomicrobiota bacterium
GGAGACCGAGCAACGCTTCACGTTCCTCAGTCAGCAGCACTCGGACTTGGTCACGGCGAAGGTGGAATTGGCCGAGGTGCTCAACCGCATCAACACGCAGACGCGCGAGATGTTCATCACGACGTTCCACCAGATCCGCGACAATTTTCGCGCGATGTTCGCGGAGGTTTTTGGCGGCGGCAAAGCGGACTTGATCCTCACCGATGAAAACGATGTGCTGGAGTCCGGCATTGAAATCGTTGCGCGTCCGCCGGGCAAACAACTCCAAACCATTTCCCTCCTATCCGGTGGGGAGCAAACGATGACCGCTGTGGCGTTGCTGTTCTCGATTTACCAGGTCAAGCCCAGCCCTTTTTGCGTCCTGGACGAGTTGGACGCGCCGCTGGACGAATCGAACATCAACCGTTTCATTCGCGTGTTGCAGCGGTTCATTGACCACTCGCAGTTCATCGTCATCACGCACAACAAACGCACCATTGGCATGGCCGACGTGCTGTACGGCGTGACGATGGAGGAACACGGCATCAGCAAGATCGTGAGCGTGAAGTTTCACAAGGCGACCGAGCCCATGACCGAAACCGGCACAACCCCCTTGGAAACTCCCATGGCTACGCCCGTGGACGCCGAGGAAGACGCGCCGCATCAACGGAACGAAACGCTGGAGATTGCCGTGGTGGCGAGCGCGGCCGCCAGTGCGGTAGGGCCGCGCCCGACCGCATCGGCGTGAGGACAGCTCTGGAAGTGGCGGACCCAATTGAACAAAAACGGCGCTCAGGGGACTGCGCCCTATCTTTGCATCAGCGTCGGTATCGCGGAGGCCCCCCCCGGCCAGTTCCAAGGTCACCGACCCGCAGGCCGCGAACAATCCGCGACGCTTCTCCCGCCTGCGGCACCGTAACGGCGCGTCGGCTGACTGCCGCATGCAATACACTCTGGAAGGCAGGCCGTGGAACACGAAGGTTGCAAACCGGCGGTGATTGGTTTTAATTCCAGCATGTCAAAGCTCGAACTAGTCGAAGAGCAGGTGAAGCGGTTGTCCGTCCAGGAACAGGAAGCGTTGCGCGACTGGCTGGAAAACCTGCTCAAAGACCGGCTGGAATTGAAGGACGAGTTCAAGGCCGAAATTGAAGCCGGGATCAAGGAAGTTGCGGCAGGCCGTGGTCGCGTCCGGCAACCATGA
>JANOHH010000825.1:0-7155 GCA_031406395.1 Verrucomicrobiota bacterium
TGGGTGGGTGGCCGACCGCTTCCTTCGTGGAAAATGAATCACATCACTTTCAGACAACTCAGCGAAACAATGACGAGGAAACATCTTATGAACCCACCTATTTTTCCATTCGCGACGCTTCATTGCCTCCTGACCGCCATGCTTGTCCTGACGGGTATCTCATGTTCGACGCCCCCTCCGGCCAAGGGCGGCGACAGCAACAACCGCGACCACTACACCATTGCCGGCTACGAGTTCAGTGCCAGGAAGGGAGAAGATACCCGGCAGAAGGTGGTGGCCCGCTTCGGCCCGCCGCTCGCCGAAGAAAAGGCGGGCGCCGCCGCGCAGTATCACATCCTCACCTATCCTGTCGCCGGCGAGCCGGAGAAGCTGCTCCTGCTCTTCCATGGCGAGGAGCTGCTGGGGGTCTTCCGCGAAGGGTCGCGCGATTCACTGGCCAGCACGGTCCAGGCTCACGAGCGAAATCAAAACGGGCGCGTCGTTCTTTTCTCATCCTGGTTCGATGGCAAGACGACGTCTTTCGTGGCCAGCCAAGAACAACTTAAGAAGTCGCCCAAATGGTCGCCCAAAGGTGGTGGGGTCGCGCCGCTTTCCGCGAGCCAAGCCGAGGCCATTGCTTTGCAATGGTGCCAGCGCAAGGCCCCGGACCTTTCGGTGGAACCCAAGGTCCGGCAGACTTTGGAATCCCCCAGTCTTCCCGGCGTGAGCTTTTATGTCGTTGAGCTGGGCGCATTCAATCCGCAGTTGCTCCGTCAGGTCGTGGTGCTGATGGATGGCACCGTCGTCGCCGGAGAACCGGAGTCGGACAAATGAGACCGCCATGAACATGAACGCTCTGAATAAAATCTGTTTTACCATCTGTCTCGTCACAGTCGTGCTGGCGATGCTATTGGCATTCGCCTTGATTTGGGGAGGCGGCGATAAGGAGTTTCTTTGGAAGGGAGAATTATCGGGCGGCGTTTTGTTTTGTGCGTCAGCAGCTACCTTGAGTGTGGGCAAAAGCTTGGAGGGTAAAGAAAGCACCAAGGCCAGCCGAGACGAAGATGACGAAGAAGCCTAACCAATGCGCTCTCGCGGTGCCGCCAGAATTGCGCTCCCAACGCCACCACAAGCATGTTTTCCGAAATGAATCGTTCGCTGCACGAATCGTGCTCTCCGCCCGGTGCGGAGCAGCCGTTCGATGAGTCAGAATTTGTCCGGGTTTGATTTATGTTCCACCTAAAAAAACGACGTTGGCTTTGGATTTCACTGGCGGCGGGCTTTGGGCTGCTCGGGCTCGCGTTGGGGCCGCCGATGTTTCACCTCTTTCGCGTCAGGTGGCAGGACGCTGACCAGATTGAAAAGCTTCCGCCCGGCTTCGTGGACGACGTCAGCCGGATGAACAAAACGCAGGTGTCCGAAGTTTGGGAGGTGCCCGCTGACAGTCAGGCCGCGGAACAACAGCTTCGGGAATTGCTCGAAAAAGCCCAAGCCAGCGGTTTGCGCGTCGCCATCGCCGGGGCCCGTCACAGCATGGGCGGCCATACCATTTACCCGGGCGGAATCGCGATCAACATGTTGCCGTTTGCCCGCATCGAACTGGACGCAGGGAAGGATATTCTCCACGCGCAAGCTGGCGCCCGCTGGTCGGAAATCATTCCGTATCTCGATGAGCGCGGCCGTTCGATCGAAGTGATGCAGTCGGACAATTCATTCACCGTGGGCGGATCGCTGAGCGTCAACTGCCACGGCTGGCAATACGGCCGGCCCCCCATTGCCTCGACGGTGGAATCGTTTCGGCTCCTGAAGGCCGACGGAGCCATCGTTCGGTGCAGTCGGAGGGAAAACCCGCAGCTCTTTTCGCTGGCCCTCGGCGGCTATGGTTTGTTCGGGGTCATCCTCGACGTTGACCTTCGGGTGGTGCCGAACGAGCGCCTGCGCGCCGAGCAGTATGTGGTTCCGGTCGATGGATCGCTGAAATCATTTGAACGAAAAATCCTCGAAAAGCCCGGCGTCAGCCTGGTGTATGCGCGGCTCAACATTAGTCCCGACCAACTGTTCCAAGAGGTCATCCTCACCCTGTTTTATCCGGAGCCCGGCGGCGAGATTCCGGCCCTCGTCGAGCCAGGATCCCTCCAGTTGCGGCGGGCCGTATTCCGCGGCTCCGCCGAAAGCGATTACGGTAAGAAGCTGCGCTGGGCGGCCGAAACCAGGCTTCAGCCGCTTCTGGCGGGAAAGATTTTCTCCCGTAATCAATTGCTGAATGAAAGCGTCGAGTGGTATCTGAACCGGTCCGCGGATTCGACGGACATCTTGCATGAGTACTTCATCCCGCGCTCGGGCGCCAGCGGTTTTCTGTCCGAGCTGCGCAAAATCGTTCCCCAGCACAAAGGCGATCTTCTGAATGTGACCGTGCGCGACGTCAACCCCGACCGCGATACCTTTCTCCGCTATGCGGACCAGCCCATGGTCGCGTTCGTCATGTTTTTCAACCAGGCCCGAACGGCGACCGCCGATGCGCGGATGGAAAGCATGACCCGGGAGATGATTGACTCAGCGATCAGCCACGGAGGGCGCTACTACCTCCCCTATCGCCTGCACGCGACGGTGCGTCAGTTGCATCGGGCTTATCCGCAAGCCCGCGAGTTTTTCGAACTGAAACGCCAGTACGACCCGCGCGAAACATTCCAAAATCAGTTCTACGTGAAATACGGGAGCCAGGCCGCTGGGGATACTGAATGAAGCCACTGAGCAGCGCTGTTGGGTTTGAAACTGCGGCCACCAGTCGCCGCCTTGGCATTAAACTGCGCTCAGGCCTCGAACCATCAGCCTTTGGTCGCTCCCACGCCTCATCAGAAGAGCTTTTTCCGGGGGTAGTTAGTCTAGCGAAGTTCATTTAATCGAGAAGCCCGCGCTGGGTGGTCCGACCCGCAGCCATTCCTGTTCACGCTGTGATAGTTTTCACTGTTGCCGTTCTTGTCACGGTTTGCCGCCGGGCTTGGATTCGACATTGAGCAAATTCACGTGAGGGTCCGCCGGCTTTGATCACACCCGCGCGCGAAACAGTACTGGATTTTTCCTTGCGGTTTCACGGCTTTCTCCTGAGCCTCCAGACATTATTAAACCGACATCTTTATCCGTCTCCGTTGCTGCCCTCCTGGTCACGCAAGTTGTCCACGCGGCTGACACCGCCGCAAGCGCCCAATCGTTCTGGCCGCAGTGGCGCGGGCCGCTCGCGACCGGCGTCGCGCCGATAGCCGATCCGCCGCTGGAATGGAGTGAAACCAAAAACGTCAAATGGAAGGTCAAGCTGCCCGGTTTCGGCACGTCCACGCCGATCATCTGGGGCGACCGCGTTTTCATTTTGACGGCCGTGCCCAGTGGGAAAAAAGCTGAGGCGAAACCATCCGAAACTCCGGCCGCCACCCCTGAGCGTCCCAATCCGGGTGAGGGTAGGCGATCACCCGGCGGCGGCTTCGGCCGTTCCGAGAAGCCCACTGAGGCGTACCAATTCACCGTGCTTTGCCTTGAGCGCAAGACGGGCAAGACGCTTTGGCAAAAAGTCGCCCGGGAGGAAGTCCCGCATGAGGGGCATCACAAAGATCACGGCTTTGCGTCCGCTTCGCCGGTCACCGACGGGAAGCATCTGCTCGCTTTTTTTGGGTCGCGCGGGCTTTACTGTTTTGATCTCGACGGAACTTTGAAATGGGAAACAGACTTCGGCGACATGCAAACCAAGAACAGTTTCGGCGAGGGCAGTTCGCCCGTGCTGTTCGGCAATACCGTAGTCGTGGTCTGGGATCATGATGGCGACGATTTCATCGTGGCGCTCGACATGACCACGGGCAAAGAACTCTGGCGGACGCCGCGCAATGATGACACCGGCTGGTCCACGCCTTTGGTAATTGAAAATGGTGGGAAGCCGCAGGTGGTCGTAAACGCCACGCGCAAAGTTCGCAGCTACGATCTGGCGACCGGCAAGCAAGTTTGGGAATGCGCCGGCCAGACGGCGAACGCCATCCCCAGTCCGGTGGCGACGGCGGACACGGTTTATTTGACCAGCGGCTTTCGTGGCAGCGCGTTGTTCGCCTTGCGCTTCGACCGCACCGGCGACCTCACCGGCACCGACGCCATTCGCTGGAGCTACAACAAAAACACCCCCTACGTGCCCTCGCCCTTGCTGGTGGACGGCTTGCTCTACCTGGTCACAGGCAACAACCCCATCCTCTCGTGTTTCGACGCGAAATCCGGCAAACCGCATTTTGAAGGGGAACGGTTGGAAGGGGTGTTCGGTATCTACGCTTCCCCCGTGGCGGCGAAGGACCGCGTGTATGTCGTCGGCCGTGAAGGCACTTGCCTGGTGCTGAAGCAAGGTCCCAAGCTCGAAATCCTGGCCACGAACAAGTTGGACGACAAGACCGACGCGTCACTGGCGCTCGCGGGCAACGAGCTGTTCGTTCGCGGTCACCAGCATCTCTATTGCATCGCTGAGAAGTGAATGATCATTCAAGTTTTCCGCCCAGTAATTCCGAGCAACCACGAAAGTTTTCTGAAATTTTTCTATTCAAAACCGATCTTCTTGACGATTCTTTTACCACGCATGAAATCACTCTATTTATTACCTTGCCTCTTTCTGTCCTTGGCCTCGTGGCTGCCGGATCGTGCCGCGGCCGCGCCGCTCGAACTCAAGCCCGGCGATCACATCGCCATCATTGGCAATACGCTGGCCGATCGGATGCAGCACAACAGCTGGCTGGAGACGCTCATCGTCGCGAAATTTCCAAAGGATGACCTGGTCTTCCGCAACCTCGCGGTGGCCGGCGATGAAGTGGTGCTTCGCCATCGTTCGGAGAACTTTGGTTCGCCGGACCAATGGCTGACGAAGACCAAGGCGGACGTGATCTTCGCGTTCTTTGGCTTCAATGAATCCTTCAAGGGCACAGCGGGGCTCGCCAAATTCATGGAAGACCTCGACAAATTCGTCAAGGACACCAAAGCCAAGAATTACAGCGGGAAGGGAGCGCCGCGGCTGGTCCTGTTCTCGCCAATTGCCAACGAGAAACTCACGGACCCCAGCATGCCCGACCCGGCCGGGAATAATGCAAACCTGCAAAAATACACCGAGGCCATGGCCGCGGTGGCCCAAGCCAATGACGTGCTATTCGTGGATCTGTTTGCGATGTCGAAGCGAATTTATGCCCTGGCCGCCAAGCGTGAACAACCGCTCACGTTCAATACCCTCCACCTCACCGAGATGGGCGACCGGGTGCTCGCGCCGGAGATTTTCCAGGCGTTGTTCAAAACGCCGCCGCCCATGGGCAATTTGGAAAAACTTCGCGCCGCCGTGAATGCCAAGAACGCGCAGTGGCATGCCCGCTATCGCACGGTGGACGGTTACAATGTTTATGGCGGTCGCTCGAAGCTGGAATTCCCGGTGGCGGGCAAGGATTCGCCGAAGATCACCAATTATGAAATCATGCAGGAGGAGATGAGCCAGCGCGACGTGCTGACGGCCAATCGCGACCGGCGCGTCTGGGCCGTGGCCAAGGGCGGCGACCCCAAGGTGGATGACTCGAATCTGCCGCCGGTGAAAACGCTTCAGTCGAACAAACCCGACATCGCGCCGTTTCTGAGCGGTGAAGAGTCCATCAAACACATGACGGTGGCCAAGGGATGCAAGGTGACGCTGTTCGCCAGCGAAGAACAATTTCCTGAGCTGGTCAGCCCGGTGCAAATGTCCTTCGACACCAAAGGTCGCTTGTGGGTTGCCGCCTGGCCCAGTTACCCGGGGCGCACTCCTACCAGCACGGTGGGCGACAAACTCCTCATCTTGGAAGATACCAATAACGATGGCAAAGCGGACAAGGTCACGACTTTCTTGGATGACTTGAACTGCCCGACGGGTTTCCAGTTTTACAAAGACGGCGTGTTGGTCATGCAGGCGCCCGACTTGTGGTTCGTGCGGGACACGAACGGCGATGGCAAGGCCGATTGGAAAGAACGCGTGTTGATGGGCGTGGATTCCGCCGATTCCCATCATACGGCCAATTCGATGGTGCTCGACCCCGGGGGTGCGACGTATCTCAGCGACGGCGTCTTCCATCGCACCCAGGTGGAAACCGCGATCGGCCCGATCCGCAACGACGATGGTTGCATCTACCGTTTTGAGCCGCGCACCGGGAAGTTCGAGCGCTACGCGCCCTATGGCTTCGCCAATCCGCACGGGCGGGTGTTCGATTACTGGGGCAACGACATTATCACCGACGCGACCGGCAACGAAAACTTCTTTGCCCCCGCCTTCAGCGGCCACCTCGATTACCCCGGCAAGCACAAAGGCATGAAGCAATTCTGGAATCGTCCTTCGCGGCCGTGCGCCGGCACCAGCATCATTTCGAGCCGGCATTTCCCGGAGGACTTTCAGGGCAATTTCCTGAACTGCAATGTTATTGGTTTTCAGGGAATTTTTCGAGTCAAGGTGACCGAGGAAGGCTCGGGGCTGAAGGGTGAAACCATCGAAGACCTCGTCAAAGGTGACAACGAGAAGATTCCGAATTTCCGTCCCTCGGCGGTCGGCGTCGCGCCGGACGGCTCCATCTACTTCTGCGACTGGGCGAAGGAGTTGATCGGTCACATGCAGCACCACATCCGCGATCCGCACCGCGATAAATCCCATGGCCGCATCTACCGCATCACCGCCGAGGGTCGACCGCTGCTCAAGCCAGCGAAGGTTGATGGCCAGTCCATCGCGGAACTGCTCGACCTGCTCAAGGAACCGGAGAACGACGTGCGCACGCGCGCGAAAATCGAACTCGACAAGCACGACAGCGCGAAAGTCATCGCGGCTGTTAAGAAATGGACCGCCAAGCTCGACCCGAAGGACAAGAACTATGAGCACAACCTCACCGAGGCGCTCTGGGTGCATCAGTGGCACAATGTCGTGGATGAAGAACTCCTCAAACGCATGCTCCGCTCACCGGATCATAACGCCCGTGCCGCGGCGACCCGTGTTCTCTGCTATTGGCGCGACCGGGTGAAAGACCCGCTCGCTTTGCTCGAAGTTCAGGTCAAGGATGAGCATCCGCGCGTCCGCCTCGAAGCCGTGCGCGCGTGCAGCTTCTTCAAGACGCCCAAGGCAGCGGAAGTTGCGCTGGCCGTCCTCGACAAGGAAGCCGACCC
>JANOHH010000861.1:0-1574 GCA_031406395.1 Verrucomicrobiota bacterium
AGAGGTAGCTTTGCGTCGCGTTGGTCGGCGAGGCGTCGTAGTAAAACCATCCGTTCTTATCATCCACCTGGCCGCGCGCGATGAGGTCACAGCCCGCTGCCGTGATCGGCGTCATTTTGGAACCGTCCCGCGCGACGTATGCGCGCCGCCATCCGTCCTTTTCACTGATGATGACAAAGGCCTGGCCGCCGCGAATCCACTCCAGCCCTTCGTTCGCCGACGGCGCCATATCCACCCAGGCAGGATCGGTTTCCACGCAGGCTTTGGCGATCGCACCGGTGCGATGGTTGGCGAGCAGGAATTCCCGCGCGTCCCGATAGCGGCTCAGTTTTTCGACCAGCACTTCGGCGGAATTCCCGGCCCAACTCACTTGGTTGAGGTAAAAGGTTCCCGGTTTGTCGGCCAACTCGATCCAGCGCGTTGAGCCACCTTCCACGCCGGCGACGCCGATGCGCAACGTGGAAATCGGCCCGCCGATCCGTTCATAACTCATTTCCCGGAACGTGCGATACGTCGGGTCGCCGGGCACGAGGACCGCCCGTTTCGGGACGGCGGAGAAGTCGGACTGGATATAGGCGATCCATTGCCCGTCGGGACTCCAACTGGCGGGGCCGTTTCCGATGGCGTCGGGATCGCTGTCTTTGGTCAGCGGGATGGTCCGGCCGCTGGCAATGTCAAACACGATCAAGTCCGCGCCGCGGGAACCCAGCAGCCGCTGGCCATCCGGCGAAAACGCATTCGCATCGAACCTCGCTCCAGGACCGCCGTCCACCGGACGCAACGCACCCGACGCCGGCTCATACAGCCAATGATAGCTCCCGTGCTCGCCGCTGGTGATGTCTGTGTGAAGCAGAAAACGGTTGCCCGACGGCGACCGGACGAACCCCCGGATCCTCAGGCGCTGGGAGGTGGCGGGGACGAGAAGTTTCTCACTGGCAACCACGACCGTGCGTTTGCCGCTGGCGGAATTGTAGCTGGCGATTTCCGCTCCCGACGCGCCGGCGGGCGTTTCCAACTTCAGATAACCCGAGCCGTCCGGCAGCCAAGTCGCGCGAAAGGAGCGCATGGCAAACTCGTTCGTTTCGTAAATCGCCTTGATCCGCGGCTCGACTTGCGCCAGCAAGCGGGCGCTTTCTTCCGCTGCGGGGCTGGCTGCTGGCGCCGGTCGGTCGAACGATGCCGCCACCAGGAACGTCAACGCGCACCGCAAGGCAAAGGCGCGGCAAAGGCGCCATTCAAGGTTGGAAAAACTGCCGGAGCGGCCCGGCAACACGGTGCAGAGGGTTTCTGTTCTATTGGTCATTTTGGTTTACGGGACATCAATCACGAATAGTGGCTTCTTGTTCGTGCGCTGTCTAATGGTTGCTGGTTTGGCTTTCGTTGGCTGGTTTTTAACAAAGATTACTTGGCTTCCAAATGCACAATCGTCAGTGAGTGGGGTGGCAAGTCAGCAATGCCTTTTTTGAAAGTCAGCTTCACCTCTTTCGGCGCCACCCGGTCGGGGTGCTCAATGTCGTTGTAAGCATCGGGGGACTCGCCGATGAGTACCGTTGCCTTGTAGGCGCCATCCAGCG
>JANOHH010000874.1:0-7971 GCA_031406395.1 Verrucomicrobiota bacterium
GGTGCACCAGCTTCGGCCCATAGAAATTAAGGACGGGCTTGGTTTCCTGATCGTATACTTTCAAGCGTTCGCGGATCACATCGAGATTCGCGTCGTCGAGCCGGTTTTCCTTCAGAGCTCGGCGCTGTAAGCGATGGACAAGCGAGTCGAAATTTGTGCAATGCAGATAAAAGACCGCCTTCACATCGAGCGTCTCCGCGAGCATCTGGGCCTGGTGGAGGTTGCGCGGGATGCCATCGAGGACCAGGGTGTCGGTGTTCGGATTAAAGCGGCCCGCGCACTCGCGGCGGATGAACTGCCGCCACAACTTCACGGTCGGCTGGTCGGGCACCAATTGGCCGCGGCTGGTGTATTCAATGAACACCCGGGCGAGCGGGTTCGAGGCGCTCAGGGACCGGAACACGTCGCCGCACGCGCAATGGAAAAAATTCGGGATGGTGCCGAGAATCTTACCCTGCGTGCCTTTGCCGGCACCCGGGGCGCCGAAGAGGAGAATGGTTTTGTATTTCATGGCGCGATGCGAGGTGGTCGGCGGGTTGAGCTTGAGATTATCCTTCTCGGGGTTTGATTTGGATTTCCAGAATTTCGCTGAATGGAATTTGCACTTCCTGCGCGGCGCCGCCCCGATGAACGTCCGCGTGCAGGTCGTTGGTGGCGATCCGGGAGATCCGGGTGACAATGAATTCGCCACGCGCGGACTTGATCACCAGCACCAGATTCTTCTCCGCGTCCCGGCGAACCATACCGAAGAAGCCGGAGAATTTGGTTTCGATGAACCGGCGATTGAAGGTGAACTGGCCACGTTTGAAGATCTGAATCTCGGCGGCTGCGGCGGCGGGGGGCGGCCTCCGTGTGCGCCAGGGTCAATCCTCCCGCGCCCACCTTTGCGGCCGTTTCGGGATCAGCCTCCGCCGATACGACGGGCGCCGTGGTTTCCGGAATTTCCTCCTCAGCGGCGGCATTCATTTTGGTGGGAAGACAAAGGAAGACCACCGGACCGATGATGGGAGCGACCGCCGCGATGCCGCACACCATCCCCGCCGGATAGGCGCGAATAACAGAGATCTCGTAGCCGGCGTATATATTCGCCGCGTAAACCAACAGCAGGGCGAGCAAGCCCACGGAGGAGCCAAGCAGGGCGCCGGGCAGCGAACCTTTGGCGGGGCGTTCCAACCGTGGCACCGGCTTGATGACGACTTCAGTTTTCTTGATCGCTGAATCGTCGCGCCCTTCGAGGTACGGTTGGATGAAGGCTTCGAGTTTGAGTTTGGGGTCGGCGGCCAGTTCCTTGAGCGTGGTCTGCGATAGCTTGTCCCACGCGAGCTTTTCGTAGCGGTTACCCTCAAGTCGGAGCTGAAGAAATTCCGGTTTACCCTGAACGATTTCGCCCTCGATCTTCGTGCCGTCAGCGTATTCGAAGGTCGTGGCCCGCCCGCTGGTACCGAACCAGACGCAGAGCCACAGAGCGACGGCCATCAATCGGAAATTTCGCACGTGGCTTTTCGTAGCAGGTGTGCGCGGGCAAAGGAAGTAAAAACCCATTCGCTTCGGGGTCAACTTGCGTTGCCCAGCTCATTTGCCAAATCGTCCACCGTCCAATTGCGCTGCCGTCCCGCCAAGGCATCCGCCGCCGCCCCGTGGTGCCAGACGGCGTAGCACAAGGTCCGGCCCACGTCCGCCGCCAACCCGGGTTGCGCCAGCAAACCGGCGATGAACCCGGCCAGCAGGTCCCCGCTCCCGCCTTGCGCGAGGTGCGGATTGCCCGACGAGTTCACGAATAGTTCATCGGTGCTGCGACCGATCAGCGTTTGATGGCCCTTGAGCACCACCCAACAATTGCCGAAGCGCTTCGAGATTTCGCGGACGGCATGCGGGCGGTTTTCCTGGACGTTCGTG
This sequence comes from Verrucomicrobiota bacterium, assembly GCA_031406395.1. GTDB lineage: Bacteria > Verrucomicrobiota > Verrucomicrobiia > Limisphaerales > JADLHS01 > JADLHS01. The sequence goes on from JANOHH010000874.1 coordinate 1,897, forward strand.
GGTGTTGTTTTCAACAGCCGTGCCGCCTCGCCGGGATGCGGCGTGATGACGCGGATGGCATTTCTCGAAACGGGATCGAGCGGCAACCAGTCCAACGCGCTCGCGTCCACGATGACCGGCAGCAATGAATCGCGCCACAACTTGCGCGTCGCGCTCCGCAGTTCTTCCGGCAAATCCGGCGCCGCAAGGCCGGGGCCGATGAGCAGGGCGGAAAAGCCCCCGGGAAAAGGAGTGGCAGGGGTCCAGGCGTTGACCATCGCTGACTGCAATTGCGCCGCCACCGGGTAATAGGCCGGTTCGTGGGTGAGCACGGTGAGCAGGCCGGGTTGCGCACGTTGGGCGCCGCGGGCGGCCAGTACGGCCGCGCCGTGAAAACCCACGCTGCCCGCAATGATGGCAAGATGACCGTAATTCCCCTTGTGGCTGGCGACCGGTCGTGCGGCGGGAAAGCCGCGAAAGTCGTCCGGCAATGTCCAGTTCAACTCCGCGGCATGGGGACACTTGATCAAACCCACGTCGGTCATCACTTCGAGCCGGCCGACGAACGGGACCGCGCTGGCCCGCAATAACCCCGGCTTGGGTGCGCTGACGGTCAGCGTGATCGCCGCCTTCACCACCGCCCCAAGCGACTCGCCAGTGTCGGCATTCAGCCCCGACGGTACGTCCACCGCGAGGATGATGGGATGTGCCCCGTTCAGACGAGTGATGAAGGCGTGCCAATCTTCGTCTAGCGGCCGATTCAGTCCGGTGCCCAGCAAGCCATCGATGATCAACGCGGGATTGTTCCCCAGTTCCGCCTCGAGTTGCGGCAGGCAGGCGGCGGTGGACTTGACGTTCAGCAAGACAACGCGCCGATCGACGAGATGCTCCTCTGCTGCGCGCACGTCATCGCCGTTGTGGCCCTTGCCCGCCAGCAGGAGAATCAAGTCGTTGGGGCGCGTCAGTTGCAGCGCCCGTTGCGCCACACACAGGCCGACGCGCCGGATGACCTCCACTTCCGTCTGGCCGGTGGCCCACGTGGCGCTTTCCCAGTTGCGCATCTGTGCGAGGCTGATAATTGGTACTGACATGGCGATAGCTTAGCGAGTCAGCCACCGTCGAAAAGGACAAATGCAAGGGCAGCGCCTGCCAGGAACGTAATGTCCGCCAAGGATTGCCGAAGCAAATCTCCCCTTGGCGGACCCTGGAATGAGCAATGAATCGGGCTTTGCCTTAGATCGACCAGCCTTTGCGATTGCCGCGGGTGATGTATTGAGCCGCTTCGGGCGCATTGGTGGCGCGCATGTTCGGGCCGTCCCACTCGATCTTTTTACCCACTTGCATCGCCACGCAGCCGAGCAAAATGATTTCCGTGAGGTACGCTGCGACATCGAAGTTCGAGTACGGCGTCGGACCGCCTTTGCAACCAGCGATCCATTCGAGGTGCTGTCGCTTGTCGGCGTCGCCTTGAAAGGCATTGCGCGGGATGGTTTGGGGAATCGCTTTGACGGCTGCGCTGTTTTTGCTGGGCACAAACTCCTTGTCGTCCGTGAGTTTGACGAAGAAGTTCGCGCCGTAGTCGTCCGGGGAAAAGATCTTGCCCTTGTCGCCAACGAGGATGCAACCGCTGCCCGGTACCGAACCCATCATCGCTTCCACGTCCGCGGTGATGGTGGTCGGTGGCTTATTGTTGCCATCGTGCGCATAGGGATTATCGGGCTTGGGATTGCCGCCGTCGAACCACCAGAAAGTCACCGGCACCAGATTTTCGCGGGCGGGAAATTGGAAGCGAATCTTGGATTTCAATGGATAGCTTTCCTTGTTGATGGGGGAGGTCCACGCCTCCACTTCGGTCGGGTAACCGAGTTTCAGTGCCCGAAACGGCATGTTGGCTGTGTGGCATGCCATGTCGCCCAACGCACCGGTGCCGAAATCCTGCCAGCCGCGCCACTTGAACGTATGGTAAACTTCCTTCTTGAACGGGCGAAACTGCGCCGGCCCGAGCCAGAGGTCCCAGTTCAAAGTTGCCGGCACGGGATCCGAACCTTCAGGCCGCGGCATGCCCTGCGGCCAGACCGGGCGGTTGCTCCAGACGTAAACTTCGCGTACGGGACCGATGAGGCCGGCTTGGACAACTTCGACCGCGCGTCGCAACCCATCCTCCGCGCTGCCTTGATTGCCCATTTGGGTGACCACACCAAATTCCTTGGCCAGTTTGCGCAGCAAACGCGCTTCGGAAATGGTTTGCACCAGGGGCTTCTGGCAATAGACATGTTTGCCCATGCGAATGGCCGTGGCGGCCACCAAGGCGTGCTGGTGATCCGGCGTGGAGACAATGACGGCGTCGAGGGATTTCTCCTGCTTCAACATCTCGCGCCAGTCCTGATAAATGCGGGCGTTCGGGTATTTCTCCTTCCGTTTGGTCAGCGTGCTCATGTCCACGTCGCACAGCGCCACGATGTTTTCGCTGGCACAGTGGTCGGTGTCGCTGGCGCCCTTACCGCCGGCGCCGACGACGCCGATGTTGAGTTTTTCGTTCGCCGCGAGCTTGCGCGGCGCCGCTGTGGCACAGCCCGTTAGGGCCGCCGCACCGACAAGGGCGGAGGTGTAAAGAAACTGACGACGGGTAAAGCCGCCTTGCGGCCCAGTAGGAAGATTATTCAATGACATGCCGCTTTTCTACGCAGCCCGGCGTGCGCACACAAGATTTTTTTCCGTCCAATTTTGATGACAGCGACGAAAATACACTTCACGCGCTGCCAAATTCCACGTTTGGCACCTCCGCCACGGATGGTGGTACGCTGAAGAAAGCGTGCGGCGGAAAGTTGAACAACCGTGCGACCAGATTGCTGGGGAAGGACTCACACTTGTTGCGGTAATCACGCACGTTGCCATTGTAAAACCGTCGAGCCGCCTGGATGCGGTTTTCAGTATTGATCAGTTCGCCCTGCAGCTTCAGAAAATTCTGATCCGCCTTGAGCTGCGGATAATTCTCCACGAGCACGAACATGCGTTTGAGCGCAGCCACCAACTGACCTTCATCGGCCGCCTGATCCGCCACCGGCCCGTGGTTTGCCGCACAGCGATTGCGCAGTTCCACCACGTGCTCCAGCACTTCCCGCTCGTGGGCCGCGTAACCCTTCACCGTGGTGACGAGATTCGGGATGAGGTCGTAGCGCCGCTTCAGTTCCGTATCCACGTTGCTCCATGATTCGGCGATGAAATTGCGCAAACCGACGAGCGAGTTGTACTGCACCACGAACCAGACGGCCGGGACGAGGGCGAGGAGGAGGACAAGGATGGCGATGGGCAACATATCAGGCCTTGGTAAATAAATAGTCCGGCAGAAGCGAGCGAATCGCGAGCAGCCGTTGCAGGTTCGATTCAATCTGGCCGGCCGACAACCGCGTGCCAAACGCCAGCGCCAGTGCGCGGTCCTCGATTTCGAGGCTCAAGTCCCGATTGGCCAGCAGGTATTCCATCATTTGGGCGTGGCAGACATCGTAGGCGAAGCGCTTGTCCTTTGACCGCACGCAAAACGCCCGCGAGAACTCCGCCGACTCGAGATCAATGTCGTCGAAGCCGAACGCCTGCGCGATTTTTGAAAGCCAGCCTTCGCGGGTGATGCGCAACTCCGGAAAACTCCGCGGCAGCAGGAGGATAAAGCACGAGAAATAGTGGTGGTGCGTTTGCCGGCGACCTTTCGAATCGGTGGAATGCGTTTCGTAATGATAATCAAAGACCAGCACCTCGTGACTCTGATACGTGCCCGAGAGGATGTTGAATGCGTAACGATTGCTGCCTTGCGCCAGCGCATTGAGAAACGCGAACCGATCGGCCAGTGAGCCATCGTTGTCTGCGCGGTAATTCAAACCCAGCCGCACCGCCAGCGTGGCCAATTCCTCGCGCCGTTTCTTGGCCGCCCGCGCGCCAAAGATCACGGCGGCGATGATGATCGCCGCTACCAGGATGAAAATAAAAATGCCGCCGCTCATTTGCTGCCACCGGAGAACATCTCCGCGGGTGGAGCTACTTTTCCAGCACCGGCTTTACAATGCCAGCCCACAGTTTGTAGCCGGTGTCGTTCAGGTGCAGTTGGTCGCTCACAAACAATTCCGCTCGCGGCTGGCCGTCGGCGCCTAGCATGGGTGTGAAAACGTCCACATAGCTGAGCCTGGGATTGCCAGCGATGAATTCACGGATCAGCCGGTTCGCCGTCTTGAACTGTTCCATGAACTTTTTGCGCGCAGGACTGGCCTTGATCGAGATGTAAGCAATGCCCGTTTTGGGTCGAGCCGTCTGCACTTTGGCCACGAACGCCTTGAAGTCAGCCAAAACCTGTTCCGGCGATTTGCCGGCGGCGATGTCGTTGTCACCCGCGTAGAGCAATACCAGCTTCGGTTGGTACGGAATCACGATCCGCTCAATGAACGCCACGGAGTCGGACAAGTGCGAGCCGCCGAAACCGCGATTGATCAACCGGTGAGCGGGGAATTGGGCGGGCGCGTTGGTCCATTTGCGGATGCTCGAGCTGCCAATCACCAGGATGGCGTTTCGCGGCGGTGGATTGGTTTTGTCAGAAGCCTCGAAGGCCTCAATGGCGCTCTCCCATTGCAAATGGTGGGGAAGATTCGTCGCGCCATCTTGGGCGGAGGTGGCCGAGGACCCGTACAGCAAACCCACCAGTAGCAGACAGGGGTGAAAAAACTTTATTCGCACGGGGAAATTCTCTCAGTCCTGCCGATCTCCGGGAAGCTTTTTTCTTTTCCCGACGGTGGGTTGACGCCATGTTCGCGCCATGCAACCGCTGAACGCCCAAGAAATTCGCACCGCCGTTCGTGCCGCGCTGGCCGAGGACATCGGCTGGGGCGATGTCACGTCCCAAGCCACGGTGACGGCGAAGGCCACGTTCACGGTGGTCATGCGTGCCCGCGAACCGTTGGTCGTCGCTGGTCTCGCTTTCGCTGAGACTGCCTTTCGCCAACTTTCACCGGCGGTGCGCATCAAACGCCTTGCTCGTGACGGCCAGCGCTTGAAGGCGGGCGCGACGCTGTTGCAGATCACCGGTTCGGCGCGGGCAATTCTCAGCGCTGAACGCGTGGCGTTGAATTTCGTCCAGCGGCTCTCCGGGTTAGCCACGCTCACCGCACAATACGTTGCCGCGGTTAAAGGCACTTCGGCGCAAATCCTTGATACGCGCAAGACCACGCCTGGCTGGCGGTGCTTTGAGAAATACGCCGTGGCTTGCGGCGGCGGACGCAATCATCGCTTCGGCCTTTACGATTTGGTGCTCATCAAGGACAACCACCTGGCCGCGCTCCGTGATGCAAAACCCAACGCCGTGGCGGTCGCCGTTCGGCGCGCGCGCCAGAAATTTCCCCGGCTCGAAGTCGAGGTGGAAGCGGATTCCCTCACGCAAGTGAAGCAGGCGGTCGAAGCCGGCGCCGATATTATCCTGCTCGACAACATGACGCCCGCCCAATTGCGCCAGGCAGTAAAGCTCGTCGCCGGGCGCGCGAAAACTGAAGCCAGCGGCGGAGTGAACTTGAAAACAGTACGGGCCATCGCGCTGACCGGCGTGGATTTCATTTCGGTCGGCGCGCTGACGCACTCCGCGCGCGCGGTTGATATCGGCCTGGATTTTGAGAGTTGATTGTAGCCGCTGACGTGAGGAGTCGGAGCGGTCGCTGAAACCAATCCACCTCCTGACGTCGGTGGCTACGGGTGGGTGCCGGGGACGGCGTTCCGTCAGTGAAACGACTATTTCGACACCGTCAACATCACCACCCCCGCCACGGCGATGGCGCCGCCGATCAGAGAACGCACGGTGATTTTTTCACCCTCAAATATCCGTGCCAACGGCATCACGGTGAGCGGCGTGAGCGCCACGATGGACATCACGATGCCGGTGGGCGTGGTTTCCAGCGCCCATTGTAAGCAACTGACCCCGAGCGTTTGGCCCGCAAGGCTGTTCATCGCCACCCAGGGCCAAACGCGCTGCCACTTGTCGCTCACGGACGGCGCGGGTGCACTGCGGTCTTTGGTTTTGCCGGGCAGACGGATGAACTGTCGCTTGGCGATCAGCAGAAACAGCGC
>JANOHH010000890.1:0-1297 GCA_031406395.1 Verrucomicrobiota bacterium
GTTTCATGTTGCCGCGAGGCATTGCGGAGAATTCACAGGGAGAATTTTTCGTGAGCGAATATATGGGGGCGGAAAGAGTTCAGCGCTTCGCGCTGAAAGTCCAAAGTCCAAAGTCTGAAGTCCAAAGTCAGCCCCTCACCCCGGCCCTCTCCCCTTCGGAAGGGGCGAGGGGGAATACCAAATGGCCGTACGTACGATCGGATGCGCCTCTTGCTTCGCAAACTCAGCAACATTCCGGGTCGGAAACTGGCGCTCCGAAGACGGAAGCTGCATTGCTGCAAGTGATCGGGCGGGCGGGCACAGCCCCGGGCGAGTTCAATCGGGCGGAGGGGCTTTGCGTAGATTCGCAGGATCGGGTTTACGTGGCGGATTCGTGTAATCATCGCATCCAGATTTTCTCGCGCGATGGGAAATTTATTCGCCAGTATGGACACGCCGGTTCAGGCTTGGGCGAGTTGAGTTATCCCTACGACATCGCGGTGGACGCGTGCGGCTATCAATTCGTCTGCGAGTTCGGGAACAGCCGGATTCAGGTGTTTGATGCGAATTGTCAGCCGGTGGAAATAATTGGTGGGCCAGGCGCGGCGCCAGGGCGCTTTGCAAATCCGTGGGGTGTGGCGTTGGATGCGAGTGGCAATCTTTTCGTGGCGGACGCGCTGAATCATCGGGTGCAGAAGCTTGTGCGCAAAAGTCTCCAGTCTAACGTCTCCGGCCCAAAGTCGGCCGGGGCGGACGCGCGTTCGGGACTTCAGACTTTAGACCTCAGACTTCAGACTGCCGCGAACTAACCATGCAATTCACCCATCCAATCTATCTGTTGCTCGCGCTACCGGCGCTGGCGTGGATCGTTTGGCTGGCGTGGAAGACCGATGTGCAAATCGCGGCGTGGCGACGGTGGACGGCGCTGACGCTGCGCACCATCGTCTGCCTCGCGTTGGTGCTGGCCATTGCCGGCGTGCAGTGGCTGTTGCCGGTCGAAGGCATGAACGTGTTCTTTGTGTTGGATCGCTCGGACAGTATTCCCTCGGCACAACAGGATGCGGCGAAAGCGCTCGTCAACCGGATGGCGGTGCAGAAGAAAAAGGAGGACAAGGCGGGCGTGATCATCTTCGGTACGGACGCGAGTATTGACCGGATGCCGAACGCAGCGATTGATCTGGAAAAGGTCGAGGCGGTCGTAGATACGCAACGGTCGGATCTGGCCTCGGCGATTCGTTTGGGAACGGCAGCCTTTGAGGAGACGGGCCAAAAGCGGCTGGTGCTCATGTCCGACGGGAACGAGAACATGGGCGACGCC
>JANOHH010000914.1:0-6999 GCA_031406395.1 Verrucomicrobiota bacterium
GCGTCTTCGCACCTTCGCGCCTTTGCGTTAAGAAGTCTTCCCCATGGACTCGGTTTAATTCCGCTCAACCGATGCGGCCGAACGCGAGCGCCCAGGTCCAGATGACCAAAGCCGTGAAGCCCAATCCGGCGGCGAGATTGATGATCGCGGCATAACGGGATGGGGGCAACAGCGCCAGCAATGAACCGATGGCCATGCCGCTCAAGAATCCACCCAGGTGGGCCGTTACGTCCGTGCCCGGCGACAAACCGAGCAACGTGAAAAGCATCACGCCACTGGCCAGACTGGCCATGATGATCCGGGCCGCGCCCAGCGGCTTTCGCAGGTGCGCAAGGGAATGGACGGCCACCAAACCCAGGGCGCCCATCACCACGCCCGACGCGCCCAAGCCGTGCATGGTTCCTCCGTGAACCGCCCACGACGCCAGGTTGCCGCCGACGCCGGCGAGAAAGGCCGCCAGCAAGCCCAGACCCGTCCCGTAGCAACCCGCCGCAAAACCCAGCAGGATAAAACCAAACAGCGCGTTGGTTGCGAGATGCAGGACATCGGCATGCAGCAGGGTGGCGGTGAACAGCCGCCACCATTCGCCGGACGCGAAGGCCGCTCCGTCCAGAATCCCGGCCTCGCGGAAACCGACGCGATTCACGCTCAGCCAAAAGAAGACCACGGTCAGCGCCACCCAGGCGAGACTGACGCCATCGAAAATGGCGCCGTTGGTCGAAATGGTTTTGCGCAAAGACCAACGACGACTATCCCGCCGATAAAGCTGGATGGCGGTGAGCGCCGTGGCATGGTCTGACTCCGTCACCAAAAGCCCCCAACCACGTAGAGAGTTTGGTCCTGGCGGCTCCGAACTCAGGGGTTTACGTGGCCAGCCGGTTTCGTCGGGCTCAGCAATGACATGTTCGATGCCCTGACTCGCGAGGACGAGACTCCAATCCATGACCTGCCCGCGCGACCGGGCCGGAATGCGCGCCGTCAGCGGCGCGGCGGGCAGTTGCGGTTCAGGTGGCTTGGGCACGGCGGAGGGAATTTCACACATGGGGCAAAACTGTCCAGCAATTCGTCGGCAACCGGCCGTTTTTGGGCTGAAATGGGTGGAACTACTTTTGCTTATTTGCAGAGCAGATGCAGAGTGGGGCAACGCAGCGTAGACCATGAAAATGATCCAACCCAACTGCCGGGTGCAGTTCGCCGCCGAAGACATCGACTTTATCCTGTCGGTGCTCGGTACGAAGATCGGGAACACGGACGGGCTGGTCCGTCTGCTCACCGACGAGGAATCGCGCGATCAAATCCTCGATGATGCGGCCCTGCTGCACGCGCTGCTCGAACGCGGCGGTTGTCTGCGCGTCTCCACCCACTTCTATTTCTACATCCTCGTCCGGCAGGTTTTTCTTCGGGCCGATATTCAAGAACGGACCGTGGCCGATTACGTGGCCGAATTGCTGGCGGAATTCGCCCGGACGGAACGGACGCAGTGCGTCGTTCCCGGCCAGGCCAATCCGCTGGACTATTTTTTCGACATGCTCGCCGCCCTCCAAACAGCGGATGATCGCACGAGTTTTCAAATCCGCGTCCACATTGGCAATCATTCCCTGTTCCTGTCCGGCGTGTTTCCGGAGCGAATTCGCGTGCGGGCGGAGCGGAAGGGATTTCCCAATTTGAAATACTACGAGGCGCTGGGCCGCTCGCAGTATCGCGCCGCCAGCGACCATCGGCTCGCGCAACGCCACGAACTTTCGGTCATCTTCCAGACATTGTCCGAGCGTTTCGAAACCACGCGCCGCGCGCTGAACGACATTTCGGAGCGCTTGTTCTCGCTGGGTGACAACCAGCACGCGTTGGAAGGGTTGCTCAACGCGAAGGGGAGTTAAGCCGCTGTTTTTTATCGGGTGGCGCTGCCGTAATCCAAACCAGTTCGCACCACCGGAAGACCGGACGTTTTGAGTCTAAAAAGCCGGCGACCAGTTGCCATTTTACCGAGTTGCTGCCTCCGAAGTCTCAACTGCAACGCGGTGACGATGACGCTTCCGCCCTCCCTCAAGCATCACCGCGAAGATCGAGAACGCGCCCAACACGCCCGACGAATATCAAGGAAAGCCGCTGACACCGCAGATTGCCAGCGTAATAATCGTGCTGTGGGTGTGAGACGGTTCGGAGCGTTGCCCGGCCGAACAACTTACGGTCAGAAAAGAGCAAGCGATGGGTTGTGTTCAATCGTCGGTTTGCGTAACACTCACTTATAAGTAGTACCAGCATTCACCATGCACGGGAGACAAACCAGCAGACCTACAGGTCACGAAAATTATGAAAACTCTCAAACACGGAATGTTCGTCTTCGTCCCGTTCGTACTCATAAGCACCTCCATTCAAAGCTTCGGCATCGTCGGGCTTGGCATCGAAAGGCAATGCACAAACATTGTCGTCTCTTGGCCGAGTCAAGGATACGAGTATTACTTGATTCAGTATCGACCGACGCTTGACTCGAGCACGCCCTGGACAAATCTGACAAACAATTACCCGGCGAACAGCGCCAACCGGACGACCTTCACGATATTCGGAGTTACTCCGCCGTGTTCAAGCGGTGGTGGTGGTTCTCTGATGGCGGGTGTCGCCTCCAAACCGTCCGTCCCTATGGTGGTGCGGAAGGATGAATCGAGAGCGCCGGTGCCCTTGGCCATTTATCCTTGGGGAGTTGATCTGACAGGTTACGTCATCCTTTGGCCCGATGGCTCGACTGACGAATGGAGCAAAGAACTGGGGGCGAAGTGGCGGGCCAGTCTCCAAGTGGGCCAAGGCGACCCGCAACCAGAGGACAACGACGGTGATTTAGAAGTTGATTCGGGTTTCTATCGCGTGTTCCACATCCCCAACTGGTCGGTCAGCATCACAAACTATGTTTTTAACAGCCCCATCTTAATTCCGATTGATTTCAAAGATTATCGCGACCGAATGGCGCAATTCGAGGTCTTGATCAATGGAGAACGAACCGACTTCGCGGAACTGACCTACGCGCTGGACCAAAACGGTAACGAAATCTGGGGTGCTGGCGTCTATTTTGATCGTTTTACAAACGGCATTTACCCGATTCAGTTGCGAACGACCCTCAATCTCGACAAGAGCGTCGGCGACGATACGCCCTTCCTGCTGTTAACAAACAAGCCGTTGAGTATCACCGTCAGCAATCTGGTGATGTATACCGACTGGGATGATTTGATCGTAGGTAGTAACTATACCTTCAAGGCCACATGCGTAATTTCGAATGTGAACTGGGAAATTGACATTTATGATGCGTGGGGATTTCCTGTGAATCTCCAGACGGGCACGTCAACGAACGGGCGAATCGAGTGGACATGGGATTTAACAGACTTCAATGGCTTTACGCGCGACAGTCTCGACTCCGATCCGTTCTTTGACCCAATCCTTTCATTTTCATCAGCAACCCTACCCGCGAGCACGAACACGAGCATTATGCCGATTAACGGCCTCGACTATCCGGATGTCGGGGCTTGGATTACTGCATACCTAGATCGAGTGAAGGACCCCAATAGTCGGCCGTACTATATTGAAGCGATGGAAGCAATTAGCGGTGCCGTTGCCAGTACAACAGGCATTCCAACAGACATCTTCATGCTGCGCTATGGACCCGACGCTGGCCCGGACCCCGTAACTGCTCAGGCGAATCGCAATGAAGATTGGTATGAGTTGCGATCGCTGCTGGGCAACCGTCACTTTCGGAATTTGTATTACAGCGGGCACGGGAGCGCGAGTGCAATTGGAGGTGACTTTGACCGACTCGACGCTAATGGCAACTTTGTGATCTCAGATTCTGGTCCAAACTCGACGGCGTACATTAGCTGCTATTGGTGGCGGGACAATTTAACCAAGAACAAACGCGGTGGTGCCCAGCCTTACCGCTTCGTTTTCCTCGACGGGTGTCAAACCGCCGCTGGTGACTGGCCTGCTGCTGTCGGAACCGGCAAAGTTACAAACAGCCTCGCATTCTACCAGAATCCAAGTCTGAATAAGACACGGACGCGGCCATTGGCGTTCGTCGGGTGGGAGACGATTGTGGGAGGTCCGAATTGGGGGTTTCTTGCCCCTTACAAATTTTTCCGCACCGAATGGATAAATCAGTGGACGAGCCAGAATCAACCGACGCTCGTACAATCGTTGGGCAATGCGAATCAGAACGCCGCTTGGGTTTCGGCTGGTCAGCTCTGGGGATCCTTGCGCGTATATGGTTATCACGTTCTAAAGGCAAACGATTACAACTATCGAAAAGACTGGACGACTCAATAACAGACGGGAGCGTTTATGATCTATGATTTCAGCCCGATTATAGAGTATGTGGGAATCTCGGCGCAGTATTCAAACGCAGTGTTGCTCGCGATTCTGCCGCACGTCTCCGATTTTGCCAAGACTCTGCATCTGCCCATGCCTGTCCCGGTGATCCCGGAACACGTCGAGAGATTTAGTTGCAGCAACCACCGAGGGGAAGTGGGAGGGGGGATGATGCTCACCAATGGAGCCGGCTTCTCGTTCACAAGGGGACACCTAGATTCTTTTGCTGGTCCTCACAGTTACTTCCAACTGCAAAATCCGGATTCCATTCCGAAGTTCTATGGGCCATTGAGGATGAACGAGCAGGAGGCCATCCAGTTAGCCCGCGATACGATCACGAACCTAGGTTACTCGCTCGAATCGGTCTTTGCGGAACAGGAACCCAAAGTGACCCCGCCAGAAAGAATCGGAACGAACGTTGTTCCCCATTTCCTTATCCAGTGGGTTGATCCAAGAAGCGGATTTCCGCAGACGGAAGTCGAGATCAACGGCAATCGCAAAATGGTCGAGGCCATGCGCCTTCCCAACCGTAACCTCGACCGCCCTCCACCAAAGATAGACGTTCAGCCAGCCAAGCTGCAAAAGGGCGATGTTGGCTGGTGGACCACTCAGCCGCTGATCAATCCAGCGTATGGCTATCGGCTGCTTCCCATCGTCCTGAAAGCCGTGGATGAATACGGCAAGAGCCTGAACCTCCCAATCCCACGCTACCTTACAACCAATCACGTGAAGCGCTTCTATTGCGAGGACAACGGCGGGTGGCCCGCCTCTGAATTGGAACTTACCAATGGCTGGCGTTTCATCTACCGCAACAGCATGGTCAATGGCTTTTATCGGCCGGACAACCTGTTTAACAGTGACCAGCGACCGATTCGCATCAAAGAGTTTGTCGGCAAATGGAACATGACCGAGGCTGAGGCTATTGAATTGGTCCAGGGGAATTTGGCCAGGCTCAACTATCCGACCAACCTGGTCAACATGGATTTCATGCCACAGGTGCAAAAACCCGCCGTCGCCGACATTCCACGCTTTTCGTTCTGGTGGTTTTACGAGAACGAAGCTCACACCGATTTACAGTCCAAAGTGGAAGCTGAAGTGGATGCGGACAAGCGCGAATTAAAATCGCTCTATTACGACCACAAAGCGTTTTGGAACAAGCCGCCACCGATTGACGTGCCGATCTCCTTGTCGGTGCCGACGGAAACCAAGGCGAGGGCGCCAAGAACATCTTCCCAGCCGAATTCGTTTCCAAAAGCTCCAGCTCGCCCGTTCATTCCCGTCATTCCATCGGAGAAACGGGGAGGCGGTTCCTCACCGTAAGGGGATTCGGAGAATCGCGAAGAAATAGCGGATTCGTCACACGCAAGGTAAGTCGAAAGTCTCGCCTGCTGGCGTCATTAAGCTTTGACACCAAATGCGGAGCGCTAATTCACACCGTCATGAGTTCTTTTTCCTTGTGCGCAAGGTGCGCGTCAATCTTGGCGATGAAACCGTCCGTCAATTTCTGCAAATCCTTCTCGGCCTGCTTTTCCTCGTCCTCGGTCACGCCGCTGTCGTGCGCGTGCTTCTTGAGCAGGTCCATCGCGTCTCGCCGGACGTGACGGATCGCCACCCGTCCGTCCTCGGTCATTTTCTTGATGATCTTGACGAACTCCAGGCGGCGCTCCTGGCTGAGCTCCGGAAAGAAAATCCGGATGACTTTACCCTGAACCGCTGGGTTGAAGCCCAAGTTGGCTTTTTGAATCGCTTTCTCAATCGCGGTGATGGTGCTGGCATCCCACGGTTGGATGGTCAGCGTGCGCGCCTCGGGCGCGGTGATGCCCGCCAGTTCGCGAATGCGCATGTGCGAACCGTAGGTTTCCACAAGGATGTTTTCCACGAGCGAGGCGGAGGCTTTGCCCGTGCGCACCCCGGCAAATTCATTTACCACGACCTGCTCGGTCTTTTCCATCTTCTCTTCGGCTTCCAACAGAATGTCATCGAGTGCCATAATGGGAGAAAACTACCAAAGCCGGCTAAGATGTATAGTCGCAAAAGGGAGCGTCTGCGCGCTGCCTTCAAGAGGGGGTGGAGGGTCGGCTTGAAGGTCCACGTTTAGGCGACCAGGGGTGGTGGCTGCCCCGAGCCGCCTAATGTCGGGACTCCAAAACAGGGCGGTGTCAAGATGCTCCGCCGCAAAACTCCAGGGGCCTAGCACGCAGACTCGAATCCCAAGCAAACCAAATCGCACGTGAACTCGCGACCCGCTGTGCCCGCCACCCGGCTGGCGCGCAGCCCAAGCCGCAACCGATTACCCGTCTGAAATGTTTGGTCGGGGTGTAACGGAGCGGGAGGTTGGGCGTAGCAAGATGTTTTTACATCTGAGGGTCGAATTCTTTTGAAACCACTTGTGAAACACCTGAGCCTTATACTTCGCGACGGAGGCCAAAAGTAATGATAATTTGGAGGATGCGGTGGATGAGTTCTCAGATGATCTGGTAATCACCCGCTCTCACTCGCCAAGTCGGACGCCCTTTCGACTTTTTCCGGTCAGCCGGACCCGGGGTGAATTCCAATCTGGCAAGGCGGTCCGAGATGCGCGGTGGTCTAGCTTCCGGCCGGCGGGCGCGCGCCTTCTGCGCCGATTAGTCCAGATATGAAATTGACACCGTT
>JANOHH010000925.1:0-2659 GCA_031406395.1 Verrucomicrobiota bacterium
AGCTGGATCGGGAATCCCTTCGTCAGGCGGTGGAGTTGTTCCGGTATTTGCGTCCCTACCGGCGACGCTTCGGCGCCGCGCTGGCCGCCTTGTTTACCGGCAGCCTGCTCACGCTCGCGTTTCCGTATCTGGCGGGGAGCATCGTGGACGCGGCGGTGCGCCACACCAAAGGCACCGGGAACATGGCGGGGGTGGATCGCACGGCGCTCCTCCTGATGGGAATCCTGGCCTTGCAAGCGGGCTTGTCCTACTTTCATTTCCTATCGTTTGCCACCGTGGGGCAGCGCAGCCTCGTCGATTTGCGGAGAGCGACCTACGCGCGATTGATTTCGCTCCCGATGACGTTCTTCGCCCAGCGCCGCGTCGGCGAACTGGCCAGCCGTCTCTCCGCCGACCTGATTCAGATCGAGGACTCTTTGATCACCATCCTGCCGCAGTTCATTCGCCAGAGCACCCTGCTGGTCGGCGGCATCGCGCTGATTGCCGTCACGTCGCTGAAATTGACCGGCATCATGCTGGTGAGCCTGCCCGTGTTGACGGTGGTCGCCGTGGTGTTTGGCCGGAAGACCCGTAAAATTTCCCGCGAGGCGCAGGATCGTCTCGCCGATACGGCCACCATCGTCGAGGAAACCCTGCAAGGCATTGTGAACGTGAAAGCCTTCGCCAACGAAGGTTATGAACTAAATCGCTACCATGCCGGACTGCAAAGCTTCCTGGCCACCACCCTGCGCGGAGCGCGACTGCGGGCAGCATTTATCGCCTTCATCATTTTCGCCTTGTTCGGCTCCATCGTACTCGTGCTGTGGTCGGGGGCGCGGCTATTGCAACAAGGGGAGATCTCTTTCGGGGATCTCACCCGGTTCATCCTCTACACGACCTTTGTCGCCGGCGCGATGGGCCAGTTCGCCGAGTTATACAGCCAGCTCCAGAAGGCCATCGGCGCCACCCAACGCGTTCGCGAACTCCTCCGGGAGACCGGCGAAGTGGAAGCTCACCTGGGACCTGCGCCGACTGCCACGTTGCCCCGCTTGCGCGGCGACGTCGTGTTTGAAAATGTTCACTTCACCTACCCGGCCCGCCCAGGGATTGAAGTACTTCACGCGATCCAGCTCGGCGCCACTTCCGGGCAAAGGATCGCGTTGGTCGGCCCGAGCGGCGCGGGCAAATCCACCCTCATCTCCCTGTTGCTTCGCCTGTATGACCCGTCCGTCGGTCGCCTGTTGATCGACGGCCAGGACGCCCGCGCCTACCGGCTCGCCGAGCTCCGCGGGCAGATGTCCATGGTGCCGCAGGAGGTGTTGCTCTTCGGTGGGAGCATCGCGGAGAACATCGCCTACGGAAAGCCGGCCGCCAGCACCGAAGAAATTGAGCAAGCGGCCCGTCAGGCGAACGCAGACGAATTCATCCGGGGCTTCCCCGATGGTTACGCCACGCTGGTGGGCGACCGCGGCATCAAACTCTCCGGCGGCCAGCGACAACGCGTCGCCATCGCCCGGGCCATTCTCAAGAACCCCGCCATCCTCATTCTGGATGAAGCCACCAGTTCCCTCGATTCGGAGAGCGAACGCCTGATTCAGGAAGCGCTGGAAACCCTGATGCGCGGGCGGACATCGTTCATCATCATCGCTCACCGGCTGGCCACCGTGCGGCACGTGGATCGGATCATCGTCATCGCTGGCGGACAGGTCGTGGAATCCGGCACGCACGATGAACTGCAAGCGATTGAAAACGGGGTTTACCGTCGCCTCGCTGCCCTGCAATTCCGCGAGTGAGGTCGCAACGCTGTTCCAGGGTCCGCGGCTGGGCCCTTGATCAATTCAGGGCCACACCCCGCCGCACGTAGGTTGGCAGGTCGAGATCTTCCCCTCGGTGGATGGTGGGTTCACTCTTGTCGAACCGGCCCTTGTTCACGATATCGAGCGGAAGCGTGATCTGTTTCATGCGCGGGCCGGGCTTGCGAACCGGTCTGCGTTTGCCCGTTTGCTGGGCGAGGATTTGTTCCCGCTGCTCCAAAGTCAACTCCGGGGCCGGCGGCACATGACGGGAACTTGGGCGCTCCGGCTTGGTGGGATGCAGCAACTCAGTGTCGAAACCCGGCATGGCGGTGGGCGTCCCGGCTTTCCCGGCCTTCCCCGGCGCGGGCTCTGCCGTGACCAGCGGTTGACGACCCGTGGCAATGATCGTGACCGCCAGGCGGTCGCGGAACGCTTCGTCCACCGCGGCGCCCATGATCATGCGCGACTTCGGGCAATGCTCGTTGAGATCGGACATCACTCGATTCACGTCAGCCATCGAGAGGTCCGGCCCGCCCAGCAGGCTGACCAGCACGGTCTCCGCTTCCGCCAACGCCTGCCCCCCATCAAGCAACGGATGGGCGGACAGCTTCTCGATCGCATCCCGCGCACGGGTAATCCCGGCGGATTCGACGGTGGCAAAACTGCTTTCGCCGTGGCCCGTGCGCAACAAAGCGCACAGTTCCTCGAAATGAATTTCAATCAAACCCCGATGCATCAGCAATCGCCACACCCCGCGCACGCCCTCGATCAAGAGCAGTGACGAGGCGCGAAACGTGTCCGCAAAACCGGCGTGTTCATCGAGCAACTTGGCCGCCTTCTGATGCGGCAAACAGATGACCCCGTCCGCCACGGTCGTAAGTTCA
>JANOHH010000927.1:0-3643 GCA_031406395.1 Verrucomicrobiota bacterium
CGGTCGGCGCGGAGCGGTAATTATCGAAGGTCGCATCGGCACTTCCCGAAGGGCCGTTGTCATACACTAGCAACCCTGAAACGCCATTTGCGTAAGTGCTATCGTTTCCATAAGCCACAGCCAACGGGGTTGTCAGATCAGCGATATCATAGATCCGGCCTTCGAGGTTGGCTCCATTCCCTTGAAAAACAAGCCGGTACGTGTTGGTCGGATCGAAAGGGAAACCCACACTCCGGCTGCCGTCAACGGTGCTTGGCGCCTCACCGGTGATGCGTGAAATCGTGCAGTCCTTATCGTCGGAGGCAATGGTGAAAGCGTATCCTTTTGTCGTGCCCAAACCGGGCGTCGTGATCCGGGCCAGGACTCCGGCCGCTGTGGTAAGGTTGTTGGTATTCCAGCCAACGATATCCACTGAGACATAGAACGAAGTGAGGTCGTTAGTATCCAGGCTTCCGCCCCGGGCGACATTGGCCGCCCCACCCAAATTATCAACGGCGAGTAATCGATAGGTGTTGCCACCCGGGAAGGAGTAGGTCATACCGGGGATAGCCCCGCCACTCGCCTCTCCAAGGGGATCACTGTGAGTCCACGCAATCGTTGGGAAAGTGTCGTTGCCGTCGTTAAAATCGTCCGTTTGGGCAAAGGCACTCGATGGCGCGCCAAGCATTGCCAACCCGGCCGCCACGGCGGTGAGGCTGCCGCATAAGGAATGAGATGACTTCCGATCCGGCGGAAGTTGAA
Organism: Verrucomicrobiota bacterium; assembly: GCA_031406395.1. Taxonomy (GTDB): domain Bacteria; phylum Verrucomicrobiota; class Verrucomicrobiia; order Limisphaerales; family JADLHS01; genus JADLHS01. The sequence goes on from JANOHH010000927.1 coordinate 742, forward strand.
TACGAATGGTCTTGTTTTGTGTCTTCATAATGAACTTATGATTTGCTACTATTGCTGTTTTTGTTTCAATGGTTTTTACCGGGATTCGCCAAAGCATTAAGCCAGGTCCGGGTTATCGTCAAGGAAGTTTTTTGATTTTTCGTACTTTTGCTCCCAGTGGCAACTGGAACTGGCGGCCCATGCGCCCGAGGGAAAAGGGCAGGGGGCGGCGGCAGACCAAAACGCGACCACGTTCAGTGCCTCCAGGATCAGCACCGTCAAGCATTGGATGGCGGCAACCCTTGGCGGTCCTCTACAGCGACACCTGAAGATAAAAAGCGGGGGGCAAACTTCGCCCTGAAATGGAAACGGCTGACCGCCACAGGCGATCAGCCGTTCCGTTGCATTTGTCCGGAGACTTACTGGTAAGTCAGGACCACGTTGGGTCCCGAGAGGGTCACTCCGCTGATCGTGAGTGCGCTGGTCCAACCGACCCGATAGAAGCGCATCGTCCCACTTTGCGGAACCGTGATGGTTTTGGCGCCCGTATTTACGAGTACGCTCAGCTCCGGGGTGTAGGTGCCGTTTACCGTCGCAGAGGAATAGAGCTGCGGCGCCGCTGGAACGAGGACTACGTAGTTCATTGACAGCCCATTTCTCGTGGCATCGTTTTGCAGACTGTTCATCGTAAGTCTGACCGTGTTCACCCCGCTGAGTTTGACCAACGCCCGGTCGCCGTTGGGGGTTACGAGCGGGGCGTAGCAGTAATTATCAACGAAGAAGGTGCTGGGGACGTTGAACTGGCCCAGGAGATTCGTGACCGGACCAACCGTCACAATCTGGTCGAACTGCACCGGTTGGGCCAAGCCGCCCGCCGCCCGCAGGTAGGCGTTGTAAGTCTTGCTGCCATCGAAGGCGCGGGTGTAGTTCAGCCACTCACCACCCTCAGTCCGCTCCACAATGTATTCCTGCAAGGTCGGATCGAGACTCGAATACTTGCCTCGTTGGGTGTCGTAGCTCTGAGAAACTCCATACGGATTGGGCAGGGCAGTGACGTCACCAAAAGCGAAAGCGCCCGTGTTGCCCTGCTGAGTCCCCACAGCATCAATGTGGCGGTATTGGTTTTCCAAATTATGAGACCCGCAATCGTAGTCCCAGAAATCCACACCATCAATCGCACAGTTCGTCCTGGCGTTGGAACCGATCCGATCAACGTAGCCGGCAATCTCATTGGTCAGAGTGCCAATGTCCGTGATCGCAATATAGTTGAAGTATCCTGAAGCCGGCGGGTCGTTAATGTACTGGCCGGTATCGAAATCGTAATCTTCCGCCTCAATGACCTTCACCACCGAGGAAGCCAGATACGCGTCGCTAAACGTATCAAACGTCCACTCGTTCGTGGTGTGCCGGCCCAAGGCATCCTGCAATTCAATGCGCGCGCTATAAACGGCATTGGACGCGAGGCCCGGGCCAGGGTAGGCCACGCTGGCGTTGGTGGGAAAGCCGGTAACGACCAAGCCAGCGGACACATCCACATTATTGAGGAAGAGTTTGATCGCGCTGGTGTTGATGTTGTTGGTCGTGGTCAAAGTCGTGGCGTTAAAGGTGATGCCGCTGGTTGCCGGATGAAAGTTCTTGAACGAAACTGGCGAACGATTGACCACCTGAGGCGCGCCGACTTTGCCGTGCGGGATCGCGGGCGCGACCACCGCAGTGACCGGTGCGGTTTCGCCGACGTAAAAGTTATCAAAGGTGACATCCACGTTCGGATCAATGTCCGCAGCATTAAGTTTGTTGACGTACACGCCCGCATAGCCATAAAGGGGAATATAATCCTGACCGCCATTGTAGCTATCGTCGCCGGTCATGGTTAGCAAGGGCTTGGTGAGGTCATTCACGTCATAAATGCTGCTCGTGTAAAACTTCGGTGAGTCGCCGATCGCGTTGGTGCTGCTCATCACGAGCCGATAAGCCCGGCCGGACACCCAACGGAAGCGCGCCTGAGTTACGGTCACCGGGTTCCCAAGAAAAGGCGTGCCGAAGGCATTGACGGTGGACCAAGAACTCATCTGATCGGCCGAACCCAAAGGCCCCACGTCGCCGGGACCGGTCCAAGCCCGGTAGTTGTGGATGCGGACGTTAAAGAGGATGCCGTTGGGGATATCGGGGTTAAACGGGTCCGTATTGTAAATCCCGCTGAGTGGCGGGAGAGCGTCATTGCCATTGGCTCGGGCCATGAGGCCGATGATCATCTCACTGTCCTGGTTGGTATTCCACGCCACCACGTCCACGGCCGCGTAGAAGTTTGTGTACACCCGGTTCGTCCAGAAACTATAAACGTGCGCGTTGGTGTCCGCACCTGAGGTCTTGGGCGTCCCTTGCAAGCGATACGCATTACCGCCGAGTGCATCCGTGGGGTAGGTGATCGTGGACGGGTAGGTGGACCGCTGCCAGCCGGTATCGGTGCCATTGTCGAAATCGAAGTAGGTCTGCGCCGGCAGGGTTGCGACCAGTGCGAGCAAGCTGGCAAGCGCGGCGCACCAGGCCAAACCAGCTGCGCCTCCGGAACGAGAATTAATTGAGTTGGAGTTCATGTTTTTTGCGTTTGAGGATTCATTGCTGTGGTACTCTCGAGTAAGCATTTGAAATTGTCAAAGAGACAAAAGAGGCCGACTCCTTCGAATCGGCCTCCTTGTGTAATCAGGTTTTGGATTAATAACTCGGAGAGACTCGAACAAAGGATCAAAGACTGCGACGGGAACGACGGAACTGCACGCCGGCCAACCCCGCCAGACCAATACCCAGCAGTGCCAGCGCCGAGGGTTCGGGCACAACCACGGTAGCCACGATGGTACCAGTCCAGTCTTCATAGCGATTGGACCCAAGGGTGCGGAAAGTAACAGGCAGACTTAAAGCAGTCCCG
>JANOHH010000953.1:0-6749 GCA_031406395.1 Verrucomicrobiota bacterium
CGGTCGGCGATGTCTATCGCATGCTTGCGACCGGCGAACAAACCGGCGGCGCCTATGTTTTGAGCGAAGCGCGGGTGCCGCCCGGCGGCGGACCGCCGCCGCACATCCACCATCGCGAAGACGAAGCGTTCTTCGTGCTGGCAGGCGAGATCACTTTCCAACTCGGCGAAAAGAAAGTCGTCGGGCGCCCCGGCTCGTTCATCCAGGGGCCGCGCGGAATACCGCACGCGTTCAAGAACGAAAGCCGCGCGCCGGCCCGGATGCTGATCCTGGTCACGCCGCCGGGCTTCGAGAAGTTCATGGCGGAGATCGGGCAACCACTGCCTGCCTTCGATTCGCCGCCATTGCCGGTGACGCCGACCGATATTCAGCGGCTGCTCGAGGTCGCGCCGAAATACGGCATCGAAATCCTCCCGCCCCCGCATTGACGGAGTCGGATGACCCCGTCTGTCCCTGCGGAAGCAACGATTGCCGGGTGACCCCCGGGGGCCGGGTGGGGAGAAATTCTACTGGCGGTCGCCGTGCGAAAACCCTGAACATGCGCGCAGATAATTGCGGGCGGTCGCCGCGGCCGCAATCACCATCGACTTACAACCGAATCTGACATGGAAATCAAAAAAGCCGTCATCACTGCCGCCGGACAAAATCAGCGTTCCCTACCCCTGCAAACCCTGGTGGATCGCGACGGGAAAAGTAAATCCGCCCTGGCCATCATCGTTGAGGAATCCCTGCAGTCCGGCATCGAGGAGATTTGCGTCGTCGTCAACCCGGGTGACCGGGAGGCCTATCGCGCCGCCGCCGGGCCGCATGGCAAACGTCTCGCCTTCGTCGAGCAGACCCAACCGCTTGGCTACGGCCACGCCGTCTGGAGCGCGCGGGAGTTTACGGGAGCGTCTCCGTTTTTGTTGCTGGTCGGGGATCACCTCTACATCAGCCGCAGCACGAAACGCTGCGCCCAGCAACTGGTTGAAACGGCCGCCGCCGAAGCCTGCACCGTGTCGGCCGTGCAGGCGACGCGCGAAAACAAGCTGCCCCATTACGGCACGGTGGGCGGTCGGCTGGCCGGGGCGCGTCAGGGGCTTTATCTGGTGTCCGATGTGGTGGAAAAACCGACGCCCACGGTGGCGGAGCAGAGTCTGATCGTGCCGGGTCTGCGGGCGGGCCACTACCTCTGTTTCTTCGGCATGCACGTCCTGACGCCGCGGGTGATGAGCTTGCTCGGCGAGGAGGTGGCGGCGGCGGGTGATCAGGGTCGGGTGCAACTCAGCGCGGCTCTGGCTCGGCTCGCGGAGCATGAACGGTATCTGGCCTGTGAGCTGGAAGGCGGACGTTTCGACATCGGCGTGAAATACGGCCTCTTGACGGCCCAACTGGCGCTCGCCCTGGCCGGCGAAGATCGCGACGAAGTGCTGGCCGGCTTGGTCGATCTGCTCGCCCGGGGCGGGAAGTAAACGGTCTGCGTTCCCGAACCTAAATTATTTCCCCATGGCCAACCCGCTGATTGAGATTATCACCTCGCCCGACCCGGAGGTTCGCAACCGGTCGCTCGACTCCGTTTGTCGCAACGCTTCGGTCGCGCAGCTCAATGCGTTTTGCGCGGAGCTCGATACCTTTCGCCGTCGCCGCGCCAACCTGTATGAGCGCGTACGGGCGCTGTTCTTTCTCTACGCCATTCACCGGTTTCATTTGCCGCTCAAGTCCGGCCTCGGGCAGCGCAGTTTGGTTCCGTTCGCGGGTTTTGAACAACTGCTGTCCCGCCGGTTCGCCGAGGCGATTGATCATTTTCTCTCCGTGCAAGCGACTGAAGGCCCGAGCGACGCGATCTCCAGCGCGCTGGCGGCGGCCTATCAACGGCTGGCCTTCCAGACGCTGGCCGATCAAGTGCGCCGCAGCGTCCGTTCTGTGCGCGGCAACCAATGGATGTTTCGCATGGGGCATCCGGCCGATCATCCGCTGCGGCTCCGACCCGAGTTGCTGCAACGCGATGCCGATGGCAGTTACCCGGTGCTGCGCGAAAGCACGCCGGTTCGCATGGACCTGAGTCATGGCGGCTGGAGCGATATCTTTTTTCTGGGCATGGATTTTCCGGAAGGCGCGCGTGTGCTCAACATCTCGATTGATCTGGGAGTGCATGGCCGCGATGCCACGCCGAGGCCGCCGGTCGAGGCATATCTGCGCGTCATTGACGAACCCATTCTCCGCCTGACGAGCGTGGATCTCGGCGCCACCGCCGACATCAACAACCTCCCGGAGGTTTTTGATTTTGCCCGCGACTATCTGGGCCTGCTCAAAGCGGCCGTCATCGCCGCCGGCATTGTGCCCCCCGGGATTGAAGGGTCGGGCCAGAAGCTTTCGGATCTGCTGGCCCGCATCGTCGGGCCCGGGCGCGGCCTCGAGCTGGTCAGCAGCGTCAACAACATCCCCAAAGGTTCGCGCCTCGCCGTCTCCACGAACCTGCTCGCCTCGCTCATCTCCGTTTGCATGCGCGCGACTGCTCAGGCGCGGTCGCTCGATGGTCCGCTGGCGGAGGACGAACGGCGGCTGGTGCTCGCCCGCGCGCTGCTGGGCGAGTGGCTCGGCGGGTCCGGCGGGGGCTGGCAGGATTCCGGCGGCGTCTGGCCCGGCATGAAACTCATTTGCGGCGCGCTGGCGGGCGAGAACGATCCCGAATACGGCATCAGCCGGGGCCGTTTGATGCCGACGCATCGTATCTTCGATCAGCACGACGCTTCGCCCGCGACCCGACAACGGCTCCAGGACAGTCTGGTGCTCGTGCATGGCGGCATGGCTCAGAACGTCGGACCAATCCTGGAAATGGTGACGGAGAAATATCTACTCCGCTCCGAAGCCGAATGGCGGGGACGGCAGCAGGCGATGGGAATTCTCGACGACATTGTCGGCGCGTTGCGCGCGGGCGATGTGCAGCGGGTCGGCGCGCTGACCACGCAGAATTTCAACGAGCCGATCCAGACCATCATTCCGTGGGCCAGCAATTATTTCACCGAAACCCTGATCCGCCGCGTGCGTGAAGAGTTCGGCCCGAATTTCTGGGGCTTCTGGATGCTCGGCGGCATGGCGGGCGGCGGCATGGGTTTCATTTTTGATCCGACCCACAAGACCCGCGCGCAGGAGCGGTTACAGGTCATCATGTCCGAAACCAAGCAGGCCCTGCGCAACGCCCTACCGTTCGCGATGGAGCCGGTGGTTTATGATTTTGCCATTAACGAACGTGGGACTTGGGCCGATCGGCTTGCCGGCCCCGAGGCATTGCTCCCGGCAGCGTATTACGCAATCCATGTGCCCGGATGGTTGCGCGCCGACCCGCAGACCTTGCCGCCGCAAACGCGCGTCGAACTCAGCCGGTTCAGCGCCGCGTGCCACACCCGACCCGAGTTGAGCGGCATGATGTCCACGCTGTTTGACCATTTGGTTCCGCAATTGAAAACCGAAGCCGGTCGCCGGCAAAACCTGGCCGAGATGCTCGAACAAAACGGTTTTGATCGGGTGCAACACGAACAAATCAGCGACGACCTCAAAGCCGGTCGCATCGGGCTGGCGCAAAATCGTCTCCCGGTCAGCGCTGAGATTCGCGACGTTCACGCGAGCGATGTGGTGGAAGCCAGCGGCAAATCCGCGGCGGACTACCGAGCCGCCGGCCTCGCGGCGCTGGCTCGGGGCGAACTGGCAATCGTAACGCTCGCCGCTGGCGTGGGCAGTCGTTGGACGCAGGGCGCGGGTGTGGTGAAAGCCCTGCATCCGTTCTGCAAACTCGGCGGCGCGCATCGCACGTTCGTTGAAACTCACCTCGCGAAAAGCCGACGCATCAGCCGGCTGGTGGGTCACTCCTTGCCGCACTTGGTCACCACGAGTTATCTGACCCATCAAGCCATTGCCGATGATCTTGCGCGGCAGAATAATTACGACTATCCCGGCCCGGTGCGCTTGTCGCCCGGACGCACCATCGGGCTGCGGATGATTCCGACCGTGCGCGACCTGCGCTTTCTCTGGGAGGAAATGCCGCAACAGTTGCTCGACGAGCGGCAGCAACGCGTGCGGGAAAGCGCCCATGCCGCTCTCATCAACTGGGCGCGCGCCGCCGGCGAAGCGAGTGACTACACCGACAACCTGCCCAGCCAGTGCCTCCATCCGGTCGGCCATTGGTATGAGATTCCCAATCTGCTCCGCAACGGTGTGCTCGCGCAACTGTTGACGGAACAACCGCAGTTGAAACATCTGCTGCTCCACAACATCGACACGCTCGGCGCCGACGCGGACCCGGCCCAGTTCGGCCTGCACTTGGCGCAAGGTTCGTGTCTCACGTTCGAAGTCATCACGCGGCGGCTGGAGGATCGTGGCGGCGGCTTGGCGCGCGTCAACGGTCAGGTACGGCTGGTCGAAGGCCTCGCCGTGCCGCGCGAGGAAATTGAGTTCACGCTCAGTTACTACAACTCAAACACGTGCTGGATTGACATTGACCAGTTGCTTACCGCCTTTGGACTGACCCGGAAGGATCTGGCCGACGCGAATAAGATCACCGCTGCTGTACGCGCGTTGGCCGGCCGGCTGCCGACCTACATCACCATCAAGGACGTGAAGAAACGCTGGGGTCATGGGCAGGAGGACACTTTCCCCGTCAGCCAGTTCGAGAAGTTGTGGGTGGACATGACAGCCCTGCCGGAAATCTCGACGCGCTTCGCGGTGGTGCCGCGCCTGCGCGGCCAGCAACTCAAGGACCCGGCCCAACTCGATGGCTGGCTGCGCGACGGCTCCGCGGCGCATGTCGAGCAACTTTGCGAGTGGAGCTAGGCCATGGCGGCAATTCAGGAACGGCGGGCGCAAGCTCGCCGCCGTAGCGCAGACAGTTTGTCTGCTGTGTCGCCGACTGGCAGTCGGCAGGGCGTTGATAAAACCGGTGCGGTGAAAGATTCCAACGCCCACGCAGGTTGCCAACCTGCGATACAGCAGACTGCCAGTCTGCGCTACGCCGTCGGAGGCTGGGCCGCCGACTTCCAGCCGGGCCATGCGCTGCTCCACTTCCAGTCTTCCGGCGCTTTACACAAACCTGCCTTTACCGGATTCATCCGGATGTAACGCTTAATGCGCGCCTTCTCATCGTCGTTACGAATCCAGTGATCGTAGGCCTCGCGCTGCCAGAATGTTTCACCAGTTCTTTTCAAAATCAGATTCGCCTGAAGCGCGGTATGACGTTGCCGGCTTTTGAGAATTTCGCTCAACCTGAAATTTGGCATCGGCCAGAGGATAATATGAACGTGATTCGGCATCACCACCCAGTCGTCGAGCAGATAACGCTGGCCACGAAAATGTCGGAGTGCGGCAGCAACCATGTCCGCAATTGCGGGTCGGCGGAGATGACATTCGCCGGCGCCTTTGTCCAAATACCGCTCAATCTTGCGCCGGAGTTCGCGGTGGATCTCCTCTGCTTGCTCGGTCGTGGCTTTGGCAGGAAGTTGGCGCAACGCCTCGGCGTGTTCCTGTTCGAAGCGAAGCAGCACTTCTTCCGGCAACGAATCCACGAGCCGGAAGGTGACGAAGTACGCCGCGCCTTCGCGTTTGACGTGCGGCAAATAACCGCGCGAGTGGATGCCAGCGCGAAGTGGATGCCAGCGCGAAGTGGATTGGCCGATGCGTCAGGAACGCCCTCGGCATGCAACTGGAATCTTACGCGTTCCAATCCGGGATTGGGTTCAGCGGGGTTCATCCTTGGTGAGGTAACAAACTGGCATTCGCCTGGCAATTCTGGATTCGCGCGATTTGCCGACTGCCAGTCGGCGACACAGCAGATTGCCAATCTGCGCTACGGGGCGGTAGCAGGCGTCTCGGGTATCGCGCCATTGCATTTGGTCGTAGCGCAGACAGTTTGTCTGCTGTGTCGCAGGCTGGCAGCCTGCATTGTGGTGACGCGTGCCGATTGCCAATCGGAGATACAGCAGACTACCAGTCTGCGCTACATCCCGCTTGGGTCACCCAAATTGGTTTGGTATAGATTGAGCCGCGCGCGTCATGTTAGAAAACTTTCATCCCGGTCAGCGTTGGATCAGCGAGAGCGAACCTGAACTCGGATTAGGTTCGGTTCGGCGCCGGCGCGCTCGCCACCGCGGGCCATGGAACGGCCCTTGGTGTGATCCGATCCGCAATAGAAAAAGGCAAGAAAATAAAAGTATTAGTGGACGAAACCCGCCCGTTCCTGCAAGGCGCGCGGCTGACCACGTGGGAACTCGCGCAGGACGGCATCCCCGTCACCCTGATCGCCGACAGCGCGGCCGGCCATCTCATGAGTCGCGGCGAGATCGACGCGGTTATCGTGGGCGCCGACCGTGTCGCCGCCAATGGCGATGTTGCCAATAAAATCGGCACCTATACCGTGGCGGTGCTGGCGCAACGCCACGGCATCCCGTTCTACGTGGCGTGCCCGCTATCGACCATAGATCTCGAGGTCGCCACGGGCGTGGACATCCCGATCGAGGAGCGCGGTGCGGAAGAAGTCATCGGTTACCGCGAGCAACGCTGGGCGCCCGCCGGCGTGGCGGTGCGTAATCCGGTGTTCGATGTGACGCCGGCGGCGCTGGTGACGGCGCTCATCACCGAGAAAGGCGTGACGGCCACCCCGGACCGCAGGAAAATACAGGAGCTTTTCGGCTGACTAGATGGTCAGGCCGCCGCTCACTTCGATCACGGCGCCGTTGATGTAGCTCGCTTCGTCCGAAGCGAGGAAAGCGAAGGTGTTGGCG